>CBDTYO010000033.1:0-16427 GCA_965364615.1 uncultured Bacteroidia bacterium | reverse complement strand
ACATCCGATGCACTTGGTGATATCTATGGCAATTCCCCACCATGGGCCCTCTTCCGGAGGAGGATCAGAGGCCAACAGCAGCACCTCAAACGGTTTTGTGAGCGATGTCAGGACCAGAGTTCCTGCTGCAGCCATCGAAGCTTTCATAAATTTTCTGCGTGATGATTTCATTCCATTCCCTCCCATAAAGTATGCGGATTATGACATTCAATGCAATTTGTCTTCTCGGTATGATGTGTAAGGATATCCACCTGGTTAATCACATCTGCAGGTCTTGATGGATGGATATCATGGCACTTTCCGCAAAACTCCCTTCCACTCTGCTTTGCTATATTTCCCAACTGGGGATCCTCCACATGTGCCAGTCCCGGGCCATGGCAGATCAGGCATGAGAGACCTGCATGCATTTCATTTTCAAGACTTTCCATTATATCTGAGTGACAGGCCTTGCAGTCCTCTACATCGGCGAAAGTCATCTCCCTGGAAGCGACATCGTCCAGTGATGCGCCCCGGTAATGTCCGTATTGGCCAAAAGTCTCAGGAACAAGAAAATGACGGACCAAAAGGAACAAACCTATGAAGGCAATGAATAGCAGCAGGATCCTATTGATTTGCGGTGGCATGGTTAAATACTGTATTAAATAATACATAAAAACAATCGCTAATGATACAGAAAAATATTATTCAATCATTATATTTGTTTGCTTGAAGTGCTTAATTATCAGTCTATATAGATTAAAACCAAATAAATATAATGGCCAAGTCAGATCACATGTCAGAAGTAAAACCAGTGGAAAGCAACAGGCCGGTCTATACGCTCAGTGTGGCTGCGCAACTTGCTGAAATTCCTGCTCATTCCATCAGGCAGTATATCGATTCAGGCTTGCTGATTCCCTATAAGCTTGAGTCAAATCGTCATTTGTTTTCCAAACACGATATTGACAGATTACAGCTGATACGGGAACTTATCCACGTCAAAGGGCTTAATTTTGCGGGTGTTCGAACCTTAATGGCCATGGTACCCTGCTGGGCCCTCCGAAAGTGTTCTGAAGATGATCAGCAATCCTGTGAGGCCTATAAGGAAAACTTTCAACCCTGCTGGATGGCTTCAGAAAAAGGGAGGCGGTGCAAGAATGATAACTGCAGAGAATGTGAGGTGTATCTGGCCCTGGATATGGATTGCGATATAAAATCGGTCCTGAGGAGGCTCTTATAGTCCCTTGAATTATCCAAATTACCGATAGCTAAGCTCAGTCCTGGTAGGCCTCTATGGGATCGCAGCTGCACACCAGGTTCCGGTCTCCATATGCGTCGTTGATGCGGCTCACCGGGGGCCAGAACTTGTTTTGTTTCACCCAGGGAAGGGGAAAGGCTGCTTTCTCCCGGGAGTAGGCCCGGTTCCAATCATCTGATACAAGAACCTCTGCCGTGTGGGGCGAGTTTCTCAGTACGCTTTCTTCTGCTTTTACCTTCCCATTGGCAATTTCCATGATGTCCTGATGTATGTCTTTCATGGCCTCGATGAAGCGATCCAGTTCTGCCTTGGACTCGCTTTCGGTGGGCTCCATCATCAGGGTGCCTGCTACCGGGAAACTCAGGGTGGGGGCATGAAATCCATAGTCCATGAGCCGCTTGGCAATATCTGCTTCCGTGATGTCAGCCATGGCTTTGAATTTCCGGCAATCAAGGATCATCTCATGGGCCACCATGCCTTCGGTCCCGGTATAGAGTATATCATAATGGTCCTTCAGGGAGGCAGCCACATAATTGGCATTCAGTATGGCCAGCCGGGTGGCTTCGGTGAGTCCTTCAGCTCCCAGCAGGCTCACGTAGGCATGGGAAATGGCCAACACTCCTGCACTGCCATATGGCGCTGCGGCCACGGCGCTGATCCCCTTCACACCGCCGGTTTCCAGCAGGGGATGGGTGGGAAGGTATTCCACCAGGTGATTCGCCACCCCAATGGGACCCACCCCGGGTCCGCCTCCGCCATGGGGAATGGCAAAGGTCTTGTGCAGGTTCAGGTGACACACATCTGCTCCGATGTATGCGGGACTGGTGAGACCCACCTGCGCATTCATATTGGCGCCGTCCATATACACCTGTCCTCCATGCTCGTGTACCATGTTGATAATGTCCCGGATGTTGTTCTCAAACACCCCATGGGTGGAGGGATAGGTGATCATGATGGCGCATAGGTTCTCGCTGTGGGTTTCCACCAGCTCTTTCAGATGCTTGGCATCAATGTTACCATGCTCATCGCATTTCACGACCTTCACCTCTAATCCGGCCATCACTGCACTGGCGGGATTGGTGCCGTGGGCCGAAGCGGGAATCAGCACCACCTTGCGCTGATGATCCCCGCGTTCCCTATGGTAGGCCTGGATCACCATGAGACCCGTATATTCTCCAGTGGCACCGGAATTGGGCTGGAAGGAAATGGTCTCAAAACCGGTGATCTCCTTCAGCGCATGCTCCAGTTCATTGATCAGCTGGTGGCTGCCCTCTGTCTGCTTGATGGGAACAAAGGGATGAATGGATGCAAATTCAGGCCAGGTAACCGGCATCAATTGGGCGGCTGCATTCAGTTTCATGGTACAGGACCCCAGGGAAATCATGCTCTGGGCCAGCGAGATATCTTTCCGCTCGAGCCTGGTGATGTAGCGCATCATTTCGGTTTCGGACCTGTATTTGTGAAAGGTCTCCTGAACCAGTAAGGGAGAGCTTCTGGCGAAAGAAGGATCAAAAGCCTGGATCTCTTCCAGGTTTTCTTCAAAATGAATGCCCTTTCTGACAGCCAGTGAAAATACCTCCAGGATCCCATTCAATGTTTCCTCGTGGGTGGTTTCATCTGTGGAGAGCTGTACGGAGGATTCCGTGGGATAGTAAAAATTCATCTGCTTTTCTTCAGCAAGTTTTTTGAAATCTGAAGCATGTAACTTGCCAGGCAGTTGGATATGAAGGGTGTCAAAGAATTGCCGATGGGACAGGGTATACCCCAGCTCTGTGAGTTTGGAGGCCAGGTAGGCGGCACCGGTATGGATGTTGGTTGCGATCCGCTTCAATCCCTCAGGCCCGTGATAGGCGGCATACATTCCTGCCATGCTGGCCAGCAGGGCCTGGGCGGTACAGATGTTGGAAGTGGCGCGTTCCCTTTTTATGTGCTGCTCCCTGGTTTGCAGGGCCATGCGCAGGGCCGGTTTTTCATTGGCATCAATAGATATACCAATGATCCTGCCCGGGATGTGCCTTTTGAAGTCCTCCCGTGTGGCAAAATATGCGGCATGGGGTCCTCCATAAAACATGGGGATCCCAAAGCGTTGGGTAGATCCCACCACCACATCGGCCCCCCATTCACCCGGCGGTGCAATCAACACGAGGCTCATGATATCGGCTGCCACGGCCACTGCCATCTCCTGCTGGCGGGCCAGGGAGGTAAATGCGGCGTAATCCCTGATTTCACCGTCCGCAGCAGGATATTGAATGAAGGCACCGAACATGGAGCCGTTCAGTCCGGCATCCTGGTAGTCACCAAACACAAGTTCAATTCCCAGGGGTTCGGCCCTGGTGATCAGAACGGCCCTGGTTTGGGGAAAAATATTTTCGTCCACAAAAAAGCTGTTCCGGCCCTCTTGCACGGCAGATCGGGAACGGGCATTGAAAAGCATGATCATGGCTTCAGCAGCGGCCGAGGATTCATCCAGCAGGGAAGCATTGGCGATTTCCAATCCGGTCAGTTCCATGACCATCGTCTGGAAATTCAACAGTGCTTCAAGCCTTCCCTGGGAAATTTCTGCCTGATAGGGAGTATAGGAGGTATACCAGTTTGGATTCTCCAGGATGTTGCGCTGTATGACCGGTGGAAGAATGGTATTGTAATACCCAAGTCCCATGTAAGTGCGGAACTTATGGTTTCTGCCGGCGATGTCTTTCATCCTTTGGAGGTAGGAGTATTCATCCATGGCCCCGGGCAGGTTCAAAAACTGGTTTCGAAGGATGGCCTTTGGGATGGTCCCGGAAACAAGCTCTTCCAGGGTTCCGATACCGATGGTGTCCAGCATTTCTTGTATTTCCGTTTGCCGGGGGCCCAGGTGACGCTGACTAAACAAATCAGATTTCATAGAATGGATGTATGTTTTTTGCGCTTGAGATTGAAGATCCTCTGCGCAGAGCTCCGAGGAATCTTCGATCCAAGTATTATTTTAAAGGTGCTCGCTAACCCCAAAGCAGAACCTTGGGGAATGCGCGAGCGGGATGCACTTCAAACCGCAAATATAGATAAACCTGCTTTGATTCAACAGGAGCGAAATCATGTTATGTAACCATGGTCAGGAATGGATTTCCCATGGCTTCATCGGCGATGGTGGTGGACTCCCCATGTCCGGGATAGACAATGGTCTCGGGGGGCAGGGTCAACAGCCGGGTGCGGATGGAATCAATCAGTGTATCATAATCCCCCCCGGGAAGGTCGGTGCGTCCGATACTTCCCTGGAAGAGGGCATCGCCGGTAATGACAAACGCTCCCTCGGGAGAATAAAAGGAGAGACTTCCGGGGGAATGGCCGGGCACCAGGATGGCATGCAGCGATAAACCATTCAGGGCAATGAGGTCCTTATCACCCACCATTTCATCAATTCCCGGGACAGCCTCAACGGAAAGGCCATAGACTTCGCCCATCAGGGGGGCATTTTTTAGCAGTCCGCTCTCTTTCTCATGCGCACGCATGGGACATTGATACTTTTGTTGCAGATAACGAACCCCCAGCACATGATCCACATGGCAATGGGTGTTGAGCTGTCCGGTCACCGTCAGTCCGTGTTCCCGGATGTGGTCATCAAACAAGCGTTTTTCTTCGGGTGAATAAAAGGCAGGATCCACCACCAGGCAGTGGCCTGCTTCATCCCTGACCAGGTAGGTGTTGACCTGGAATGCATTGAAAACGAGCGACTCTATAAATATCATATCATTGGTTTTTGCCCCTCAAAAGGGGAACAAAGGAAAAATGGCCGTGCTGGCTACGCTGGAACTGATCTTCAGCCTCCCGGACTACCCGGATCATTCTTTGCCCCTCCCTGCCTCCTTCCGGAATGACCAGGATCCCGCCGATGGCCAGCTGCTGAAGAAGGCTTTCCGGAATTTCAGGAGCTGCAGCGGTGACCAGGATCCGGTCGAAGGGCATATAAGACGGCAAACCTTCGTATCCGTCGCCATAAAAAAAGACAGGTTTGTAGTTCAAGGGTCCAAGCGTTTTTTGTGCCTCCAGAAAGAGTTGTCTCTGACGCTCGATGGTATAGACCCTGGCACCCAGTTCCAGCAGGACAGCGGTCTGATACCCGGAACCTGTTCCCACTTCCAGGACCTTGAGGTGCTTCTTAACATCCAGCAGTTCGGTTTGAAAGGCCACCGTGTAGGGTTGTGAGATGGTTTGTCCTGCAGCGATGGGGAAGGCCTTATCGGTGTAGGAAAAATTGATGAAACTGCTGTCCATGAACAGGTGACGCGGAACCCTCCCAATGGCTTCCAGCACCTTTTCGTCCGCGATACCCTTGTCCCGGATGGATTCCACCAGTTTTTTCCTTAATCCTTTGTGCCTGTAGCTCTCAGTCTGTCCCATTTCGAGTGATAAATATATATTAATATTCTTCATAATGGGGGGAGATTTTATAAAGGCCATGCAATTTTTTTGAAGCAAAACGGGTTATGTTAATAGAGGTCGACCAATTGAATGAAGAACCACAAAAAACAAAGACTGCTGTACATCCTGTTTGACTTCCTGGCTGCAGCAGCAGCCTGGATTCTTTTTTTCCTCTTCAGGAAGACACAGATTGAGCCACAGGTTTTTGGAAGCCAAGTGCCCATTGCCCTGGATTCGACTTTCTGGGCGGGAGTCACAGGTATTCCCGTGGCCTGGATCACTTTCTACTATTTCACAGGGTTTTATAACAATATTTTCCGCCGATCCAGGCTGGATGATTTTGTTCGCACCCTGATGAGCTCCTTGCTGGGGGTCATAGTCATTTTCTTCGTGCTGATCCTGGATGATTTCATCGTGGATTATACCAACTATTACAGTCTGTTTTTTGCCTTGTTCCTGCAGCATTTCACCTTTACACTGATCCCCAGAATGATACTGACCGGCCGTACAGTGTCAAGGGTTCATCAAAGAAAGATAACATTCAGAACTGTCATGATAGGAAGCAATGAAAATGCTGTGGATGTCTACAAAGAGATTCAGGGCCAGAAAAAATCCAGCGGACATGAGATACTGGGATTTATCAATGTGAACCAGAAGGAGCATTACCAGCTCCAGGATTACATGGTACATCTGGGCAGCTATCAGAATATGAAAGACATCCTGGAGGAGCATCGGGTGGAGGAGGCCATTGTGGCGCTGGACCCCTTGGAGCAGGATAAAATCGGAGATGTGGTGAGCAGGCTTTCCCTGTTGAATGTAGGAGTGAGCGCCATTCCCAGCATGACGGATATACTGACCGGAAAGGTGAAAAGCAGCACCATTTTTGGTACCCCCTTGCTCGAAGTGAGTCATGAACTCATGCCGGCCTGGCAACAAAACGTAAAGCAGATCATGGACATCGTATTATCCCTGGTCTCCCTGGTCATTCTTTCCCCCCTGATCCTTTTTCTGAGCCTGGGGGTAAAACTGTCCTCTCCGGGTCCGGTGCTCTATACACAGAGCAGGGTAGGCCGTTACGGAAAGGAATTCAGGATATACAAGTTCCGCTCCATGTACCACAATGCGGAGGAGAACGGTCCGGAACTGTCTTCCAGACATGATCCCCGTGTCACGCGCTTCGGGCAGATGATGCGCAGGCACCGCCTGGACGAGATACCCAATTTCATCAATGTGCTGAAAGGGGAAATGTCCCTGGTGGGGCCACGGCCAGAAAGGGAATACTTCATAGAAAGAATCGTTCAGGAAGCACCCCACTATGTTCACCTGCACAAGGTAAAGCCCGGGATCACTTCCTGGGGCCAGGTAAAATATGGCTATGCAGTGAATGTAAGTGAGATGATCAACAGGCTCAGGTACGATATTCTCTACATCGAGAACATGTCCCTTTTTGTGGACCTGAAAATACTCCTCTACACCATCCTCACCATCTTAAAGGGCCGGGGAGTCTGAAAATCCCCCCTTGGCCTTTTAATGATCACCCATTAATTCAACAAGCCCCTTCCCTTCAGCATGGGCTCAATGGTGGGTTCCTTGCCCCTGAAAGCCACATACATTTTCATTTCATCTTCCGAGCCTCCTTTTTCCAGGATGTTTTGCCTGAACGAAATGGCCGTGGCCTGGTCGAACAGGCTGGTCTCAAGAAAGGCATTGAAGGCATCCTTGTCCAGTACTTCAGACCACATATAACTGTAATAGCCTGCGGAATATCCCCCGCTGAAAATATGCTGGAAGTAGTTGGATTTATACCGTGGAATGATCTCTTCGATCAGTCCGATCTTTTCCATGGACGCCTCTTCAAATTCATTGGGCACGATCCCGGAAGCATCTGTCAGGGTATGGTAGTCCATGTCCAGGATGGATGCAGCCGTATATTCCACGGTCACAAAACCCTGGTTGAATTTGCTGGCGGCATCCAGTTTGGCAATCAGTTCATCCGGGATGGGATCGCCGGTTTCATAATGCTTTGCATAGGTTTTGAGAACCTCGGGATGAGCGGCCCAGTTTTCCATGATCTGGGAAGGGAGTTCCACAAAATCCCAGGCCACGCCTATCCCCAGATAATGGCTTTTTTTAAACAGCCCATGTAGGGCATGTCCGAATTCATGAAAGAAGGTCAGGGTTTCATCGAAGCTCAACAGGGCGGGCGTATCCCCCGTAGGCCGGGTGAAATTCATCACGATCAGGTTGACGGGCGTGATCTGCTCCCCGTCTTTCACATGTGCGCTCCTGATGCCGGTGCTCCATGCCCCACCCCTTTTCCCGGGCCGGGGATGAAAATCCATATAAAGAACACCCAGGTGGGATCCATCCGCTTCCCTGACCTCGTAGGGCATCACTTCCTTGTGATAGACAGGCAGGTCATCCCGGGGAACAAAGGTCAGCCCATAGAGTTTGTTCACCACATCGAACAGTCCCTCAATGACTGTTTCCAGGCTGAAATAGGCCCTTAATTCTTCTTCATTCAATGCATATTTTTCCTTCCTGATCTTCTCCGCGTAATACCACCAGTCCCAGGAGGCCAGCTGAAAATCACCCCCATCCTTTCGGATCATCTCCTGCATCATGTCCGCCTCTTCAATGGCTTTTGCAAGGGCTGGATCCCAGACCTTCATCAGCAGCTCGTATACATTGGCGGGTTCTTTGGCCATGCGCTCTTCGAGCACGTAGTCTGCATGGCTGTCGTATCCGAGCAGATTGGCACGTTCGAGGCGCAATTGCAGGATCTCCCTGATCAGGTCGTTGTTGTCCTTCTCATTTGCCTGGTTGCAACGCATATACATGGCCTTGTAGATCTTTTCCCGCAGCTCCCTTTTTTCGGAATACATCAGGAAGGGAATCCAGCTGGGTTTATGCAGGGTGAATACCCACTTCCCATCCAGGCCGGCTGCTGTCGCAGCATCCGAGGCTGCCGACCGGACCGACTCAGGCAATCCTGCCAGGTCTTCCTCACCATCCAGGACCATCTGGTAAGCATTGGTCTCGGCCAGCAGGTTGTTTCCGAATTGCAGGGTGAGGGCGGACAGTCTTTCATCGATCTCACTGATCCGGCTCTTTCCCTCTTCATCCAGGTTGGCACCGCCACGGATAAAGCGCTTGTAGATCTTTTCGAGCGTCACGGTCTGTTCGCGGTTCAGGTTCATTTCCTCCTGCTGGTCATACACCGATTTCATCCTCTCGAACAGTCCGGCATCCAACATGATTCTGCTGTTGTGCGCTGCCTTCATGGGAACCAGGATCCGGGCGATGGAGTCAATTTCATCGCTGGTCTCGGCAGAAAGCAATTTGCTGAATACTCCATCCACCTTTCTCAGAAGCTCTCCGCTCAGCAGGTAGGCCTCAATGGTGTTTTCGAAGGTGGGGGCCTCTGCCTGATTTACGATGGCTTCAATTTCGGCCAGTTGCTCGCTGAATCCCTGTTCGGCAGCAGGCATGAAATGGGCATTTTCTATGATATCAAAGGGGGGTACCCCAAAGGGGGTATCGTAGTCGGTCAGAAATGGGTTCATGGGTTCACTTGGTTTTGTGCTGCAGCCGCCCAGCATGGCTATTGCGACAAGCAGAATGGAAATCTGTTGTTTCATTTGGTGGGTTTTGGGATTACTATCGGGTGCAAATATATCACTTATGGAGGGCATAAAAAAGAAGGGCTGCCATGTCGAGTAGCAGCCCTTCGGCAGAAACCTAAAGATAAGGATAATGGTGAAATTGCCTACAGCCGGTCAGGCCGGATACTAGATCTTGTCTGTTTCAACAACCCGTCCGAGTATGTCCGCATAGGGCATCATCAGGTACTCTTTACCATCGAATTCCAGTTCGGTGCCTGAAAAGTTCTTGTAAAAAACCACATCGCCCACTGATATCTCAGGATCTTCGATCCCACTGATGGCCAGCACTTTGGCAAACTGGGGTTTTTCACTTACGGTATCGGGAATGATGATCCCTGAGGCGGTCTTCTCTTCTTTGGCCCCTACCTCGAGGAGCACGTGTTGATTGATTGGCTGTAACTCTTTCATTGTACATTGAATTTTAGGTTTACTATAAGCGTCGAACTTATTTTATTTCCAGCAGCTGATTGATCCGGTTTTTGTCAAATCCCACAACCACCTGTCCATTGATCTCTGTCTGGGGAACCCCCTGTTGTCCGCTTTTCCTGACCATGGCCTCGGCTGCAGCACTGTCAGTGGCCACATTGATCTCACGGTACCTGACCTGCTTCTGGTCCAGGTAGGTCTTCAAGGTGGTACACCAGCTGCAGCTTGGGGTGGTATATACGATCACCTGCTTCTTTTTCTGTCCGTTGGCCTGAATGGTCGCAGCCGTTGATCTGCCTGAAAACACAGCATCATAGGCCGATTCGGTCTGGCAACCCTTGATGATGTTGCTCACTTTGTTGTGGTCGAAGATCACCAGGCTGGGGGCAGTACTTACATCCAGGCGATGGTGGATGTCCCTTACCTGGTTCACATCGGCGGAATACACCCGGGCAGCTGCATCCTCAATATTTCTGATCCGCTCCAGGGCACAATCGCTTTGTTCTGCACCGCTCTTATAGAGGAGCAAAAAAGACCTGTCTGACTGGACAATTGATCGTTCCAGTTCAGCAAACGAATGTACGGGGGTGATTTTCATGCTTCCTTTGCTTTTGTTCCGAGGGGCAAAGTAAGCAAGCCGGTACAGGTTTTTCAGTAACTTTTGTCACACAAGGGTGAATAATCGATGCGACCCCTGGAAAGGGAGATAAGGCCTTTTTTCTCCATCTGTTTCAGTAGCCTTGAGATGACCTCTCTGGAGCTGTTCATGGCCAGGGCCACATCCTGGTGCGATCCTTCGAAGATCATGGAACCGGTGGACTGGTAACGGTTCCTGAAAAACTTCTCCAGGCGTTCATCCATTTTGAGGAAGGCAATGCTGTCCAAGGCATTGAGCAATTCATCAAAGCGCATTTGCATGGATCGCATCACATATTCCTTCCAGGTCTGGTAGGTGCCTATCCAGCTGTCGAGCAGTTCCACCGGCACCGCAATGGCAGTGGTGTCCTCCTCAGCAATGGCCTTCACCCTGCTCCGGGTCCGGTCCATGCAGCAGATCAGTGAAACAGTGCAAACCTCGCCCGGCCTCAGGTAGTAAAGGAGGAGCTCATTGCCGCTGTCGTCGGTCCGGCACACCTTGATCATTCCCTCAAGCACAATGGGAAAGGACTTGATGTACTGGTCTTCCCGGATCAGCTCCTGACCTGCCTCAAATTCTTTGAGGGTGCCTTCATCGCTGATGGCCGTCCTCAGTCCCGATTCAAAAAAGGGAAAACGTTGCTTTACAATTTCCTCTACCATGTAACTTATTTATAGGGTCGCCTTCTTCGGATGGGACCCGGATCCCTGGATGCGGAGGCAGATTTCTTCCTTTGTTTCATTCTGGCGTAGAACATCAGCAGTATACCCGCCAGGAAGGGCGAATACGCTGCCCATGCAGGCAGCCGGGGCAATACCAGACCGGCGTTGTACAATATGGAAAGTATCAGGCCTGCCACTGCCAGGAACAGGCCCCAACGGTAATAGGAGGGGCTGCGCTGTCTCTCTCCCTGTTCCAGGGTTTCTTTCAACACCTTTTCGTCTACCTGCCTGATGAGCTTGCTGATATCCTCAGGCGCCATTCCGGAAGCCTTCAATTCTTCCCTGATCTCGGAATAGCTTTTCCCTTCCAGTTTTTCCCTGGCCAACTCCTCTATCCTGTTTTCGGGATCTCTTTCCATCATCTGCTTGTCCATTGAGCTCCAAGATACGCATTTACTCAAAAATCTCCTGGCTATTGCGTTCCAGCTTCTGGATGGATTCCATCAGGGAAGCTTCCGGCTCGATGGTGTTGTGAATTCCCCAGAATTCCGGATCAAACTGGAAAGGTTCGTCTGCCAGTACAATGTTTCGGCTTACCCTTTCGGAGGGACGGATGCGGAGCCGTTGATCGGGGATCAGATCGGTGATGGCCATCTCAATGGATATCTGGTACCGGGCGCCGATCCATTTTCGTTTTTTCCTGACTTTCATTTCCACCTCGCCGCGCACCTGGCTTACGTAATAATGATCGTTTACCGCCCGGTAGTCCACATGGTACCTGGCCAATACCGGACGAATGCGTATGTTGGGCGATCTGCTCACCAAAAATAGTCCGGGTTCTTTATGGATCAGATCGGGATTGAATTCAAAATCGGCGGCCAGCAGTGCCAGGCTTTCCTGGTCCAGGAAGAGCTGTCCCTTGAACAGCAGGTCCGGGATCAGCTCCTTCTGCTGAAAGCTGATCACATATACCAGGCGATCCCCGTAGGCCATCATATCGGTGAATTCAAGGGTATACCTTTCCAGGAAATCCTCTTGCAGAAAGTCTGGCCTGTTTTTGATCACATCCAGGTTGAGGGAGGTGGATATGCCTGAACGCAGTTTAATCAGGACCGTATCCTCAGCACTTAGGTCTGTGATCTTCCTTCTTTTGCGTATGCTCACCTGATCGTTGACCGAGGACAGGTTGTAAGGGGCCTTGGCCACATCAAGCACGGCTTCCGTATAGACCATGTAGTCGTCGTTTCGCTTCACCGATTCACGGTAAAACGCGGTCATGGTGGAATGGGTATTCAGGTAGTTTCCGGGCATCCGTCTAATGGCTTCATTGAGCAACTTTACCGGGTCAGCAAAACGGATGATGACTTCCTGCAAGGGGATGGTCTCTTTTTCCAGGCTAATTTTCAGGTCCTTCTCCGAGGGATAGGCGATGGGGAAGACTTGTTTTTTATATCCCATGTAGGATATGACCAGCATGGGATCCGAAAGGCTCAGGGGAATCTTGAAGGAGAATTCACCCTCCAGGTTGGTGATCGAGCCCAGGCTGGTTTCGAGCAGGGCAATGGTGGCAAAGGGGAGGGCTTTCCCGGAACGGCTGTCCACCACCCGTCCCCTAAGCAGAAACCTGTCGATGCTCTGACTGATGGGATCTGGCCTGACTTTGTTTTTTCTGAATATTACTATGTTGCGGTCAATGACCCTGAAATCTATGCTGGCATCCTGTAACAGGGAATCCAGGGCTTCTTCCAGGTTCAGGTCGCTTACCCGGAAATTGACCCTTTGTTTGCCTTCAATGAGCGCAGCATCATAGGTAAACAGGTAGCCTGTTTGCAGGCTGATCTCATCCAGGATGTGGTTGATGGTGCGATTTCTGGAATTCAGTGAGACCTTTACGTCGGGCAGGCTTTCCTGTCCCGAAGCCCCCGGGGAAGGGAGCAGAAGCATGGACAAAAGGAAAACGATCGCACGACCAGGGCCAGATACATTTCCTCTTGTGCATGTTCCCATGTGAGCCTTATTTTGTCAATACATAAGCATCATCCGAATGACTGACTTCCATGCCAAAAGCGGTGCCGATGGTTTCCAGAATTGCATCGATGGATTGTTCGCTGTAAGAGGTGGTTATTCTCAACTGGGAAAGATCCAAGCCCCCTGTTTGAATTTCCACGTGATAGGATTCTTCCAGCTCCTTAAGTACATCCGTCAGTTTCGTATCCACAAATTTAAAATCTTTTGTCTTCCACGAAATATAATTGGGGACTTCCATCACTGCACTGGAAAGCTGGCCTTTGTCGGCAATCCCGAATTCCAGGGGTTCAAGGGTGACAGACTGCTCCGATTCCTGCAGGGTCATAAGCACCTCTCCGCTAAGGACGTAGACTTCTACCTGGGGTGAGTTTTTCAACTGTTTTACATTGAAGGAGGTGCCCAACACAGATACCACCACATCCCCCGTATGCACGGTAAAGGGATTGGCAGGATACGACATCACTTCGAAAAAAGCCTCTCCGCTGAGCTGGATGGATCTTTGTTGGGTAAATGCCTTGGGATAGCTGATTTCAGCGCCCTGGTTCAGGAACACGCTGCTTCCATCCGGCAGGTTTACCATGCTTACCCCTTCTTCGGCCTTGTGGCTCAGGATCCTGTTGCCGCTATCACGGATCACCCCAAAGTAAAGGGACGGGATTCCCAATGCCACCACCAGGAGCACCGTGGCGGCAATCCTGAGAAGGGTCCTTCCTGTGCCTGCCAAGCTTTCTGTCATGGGCTTCTCCTCCACCAGGCCTTCCGACTCCAGCCGCTCATACAGCTGGTTCCATGCCTTGGCGGTATCCCAGCTTTTGGCAGAAGGATTCTGATCATAATATTTCCAGTGCTTCTCCATGTTTATCAATTCAGATCGTTGTTTTTGATTCCTGCCTGCTTTGTCCAGGAAAGCAAGCTCCTCATTCACTCCCATTTCTCCGGCCAAATACCTGGCCATTTCGTTGTCTTTAATCCTGCTCATACTTTTCCATGCTCTTGCGCAAAGCTCTTAAGGCCTTGCTCATATTTGCCTCTACGGTTTTCTCGGAAATGGAAAGTTTTTCCGCAATTTCCTTGTATTTCATTCCTTCCTGCCGGTTCATCCTGAAAATCTCCCTGGTTCTTTCGGGCAGATTCTCAAGGGTTTCAGCAATAAGCCCGGATACTTCATCCAACTGAATCACCTGGGAAGGATCGGGTGCATCCAGTTCAGGTTCCAGGCCTGATACATCTTCCATGAAATGCTCCCGGCGCATTTTTCGCAGGTGCATCATCGAATGGTTGTAGGCCGACCGGTACAGGTAACTCTGCACACTGTACCTGATCCTGATGGTTTCCCTGTTTTTCCAAATATTATAGAACACGTCCTGAACCACCTCCTCGGCCACCTCTTTTGTACCCACCAGGCTCCGGGCATAAGAACACAATCCCGGATAAAAGCGATTGAACAGGGCCTCAAAAGAAGCCATGTCTCCTTTCTGGATTCTTTTGAGTTGCTGTCGTTCTTTCAGGACCATGGGATCATCTAAAAAGCACTGTCTGACGGTGTTCAGTACAGGGATGGTAAAGTTACACAATTCTTTCAGACAGTGCTTTGAGTTATATGGATAGATGCTGAACAGCTAGCTGTTCCTTCTCAGGTATTTCCTGTTCAATCTTCTGATGGCGGCTTCAATGCTCTGGTCAGGTTCAATCACATTGTAGCCCTCCCAGAATCCCTGGTCGAAGAAAATATACACCTTCTCATTCATCACATCGTTGCTCTTGAACCGTTCCTTGCCTGCAAACTTTTCAATCCCTTCATAGGTGCGGTCGGTGATGGCCAGTTCCGACATGGTCGAATAGGTGGTGTTAAAGAGTTTCTTTTTCCAGCTCACCTTAAATTTCACTTCGGCTCGGGCGTAACTGAAATACCACCTGTTTTCATCGATGGTGTATTTGGCCCGGTAGACGGCCCTCTCGGGAATGATACTCATGCTCATGGGTTTGCGCTGAATAAACATCCTGGCGGCTTCCTCCTGGTTTTCCACATTCAACTCAAATTCGGCTTCCGATATGGCCAGCTTGTCCATGTCGATGTAAAGCCTGCCTTTGTAAAAGGGATCATCCACATAGTCATTCTGCTTAAAACTGACCACATAGTGGAGCCTGTCATCAATGGTTATGACATCACTCAGGGAAAAACTGTATATTTCTGAATACTCTTCAGACAAGAGGATATAGGGATTCTTCACCACGTCCATCAATATGGTGGTGTTGGGCCCGCCCTGCACTTTGAACAGGACCGTATCCATTTTTTCCACGTCCGCGCTCTTGCGGCCTTTGAAAAGCTTGACCTGGTCCACCTGGTACTGATTGGTGTAGCCTCCCTTGTAGATATCGATGACGGCTTCGGAGATGGACACATAGTTTCTGCCCCTTTGGATGGTCTCGCGGTAGAATCCACGCATCATCATGGGCTCTTCGCTGTAATTTTCCCTGATATTGATCAATACATCCGAGATCAGTTTCATGGCATCCGTGGGACGAACGGTGACTTCCGCCAGTCGAATGGGGCTGGGGTCCAGCAATACTTCCACGGAACGCTCACCCTGAAAATCCGATAGGGCCACGTTTTTGTTCTTATAGCCAATGTAGGATACTTTGAACCCCGAGATTTTGGCATCTTTGGCCAACTTGATGGTAAAATCCCCGTCAATATTGGTCACGGTGGCCACATTGCTGCCCAGGGCTTCGATGGTGGCAAAGGGAAGGGTTTTGCCGGTGCTGGCGTCACTGACCGTCCCGTAATAGGCTTTATAATTGATGGTATCGATGGGCTCTTCTTTGCCATTGGGTGCAGCAAAAAGTGAAGCTCCAATCATAAGCAGGGCTGCGAGCAGCCACATTCCCCTGTTTCTCTTTGAAGTTTTCATATGATCGTTTTTTTAATTGTTATATTCGACTTGCTTTACTCTATAGATGCACAACGGGGGAGCTACCCTATGAAAAATTTATATTTCTTATGAAAGATTTTTGGTCGGCCGCGGATATGCCTTCACAGGAAGGAAGGATCGCCATCGTGACAGGGGCCAACAGCGGCCTGGGCAAACATACCTCACAGGCACTTGCCCTGAAGGGGGCCAAAGTGATCATGGCATGCAGGAACCTGGAAAAAGGGGAAGGGGCCAGGCAGCAAATCCTCAAACAGAATCCCCGGTTGGAACCTGAAGTCTGGCAGCTGGATCTGGCCAGCCTTGCCTCTGTAAAAGCATTTGCCGACAAGTTCCTGGCCAGCAATGACAAGCTGGATCTGTTGATCAACAACGCGGGTTTGATGGCCATTCCTGAAGGCAGGACCCAGGAGGGTTTTGAAATGCAGTTCGGAGTCAACCACC
>CBDTYO010000032.1:0-16442 GCA_965364615.1 uncultured Bacteroidia bacterium | reverse complement strand
AGCTTACCTGCCGGAGAGGGAAGATTACAAGTGCGTTTTCATCGTTTGGTTGAAGAATCAACTGAAGAGGAAAAAATTAGATGGTATAAAAAGTTAGCCGAATATGAATATAGTTATTTCGGCATATCTCCCGAAGAATTTGAAAAGGAAATATACAGGAGAGAGGAACAGGGGCATGCCGTCTGCCTGCGTCCCGGCATTCTCGACCAGGGCCACCCGGCCATCCTCATCGCCCACCACCAGGTCCATATCCCCATCCCCGTCCCAATCAACGGCCGAAGGAATGATCATCTGCAAATCCATCCGGACGATTCCATCGGGATTTTGCAGAAAGCGTCCTTCCGCGAAAACAGGTTCCTCGCGTGTCCCGGTATTCTCAAACCAGGTAAAGCGGTCGACAAACTCTCCGCCGATCAGATCCAGGTCTCCGTCCCCGTCGAAATCTTCCATGTTGGGGGAAGGAGCCCCGTAGACATCAATGACCTGCGCGCCGGCCCTGACCTTGCCCCTGTTTTCGTAGCTTCCATTCACATTCTCCAACAGGAAGACATGGCCGTGCAGGGGCCCATTGGTCCAATGTCCCCCGGAGTCAAATGCATTGTCCCAGCCATAGTCTCCCCAGTCATCGATGCCCACCAGAAGGTCCAGGTCCCCATCGCCTTCATAATCCACATATTTCCACTGGCTGAAACGGATGCTTTCAAATTCCTTCTCCACTTCTTCCCCGGGGAACAGGGGGATGGGCATGTTTGTGACCGAATCCCTGAATCTTACATATTCGACCCCCCTGCCAAGGATCCTGGGTTCTCCATTTACATAAGAGATTTGAAGATTTTTTTGTCCCGGCCCAATTTTCACAGGCGCTTCAAAGACCGGAAACCTGACCCCTGTTCCTGAACTGTTCTCAAAGAAATAGAGGCCATTGAAAGGGACATCGGGACAGGAAACCACCAGGTCCAGATCTCCGTCAAGGTCGTAATCCATGGGAAGGGGCCAGGCCCATAATCCCACCCCCAGATCCACTGTCAGGTCCGGGTCATGATAAAGAACCGGGAGCCATTCCCGCTCCGCTGTTTGTCCGTAAGACAATCCTGCGGCGCAAACCAGCAGGGAGCCCATCAGGGCCGAAAAAAAATTACACTGCATCCCATCCGTAGTTTTCAGCGCTTATGATACGAAAAATCCGGCAATCTTTTCTCTAATTAAGCCATAAGATGCATCTCAGGGTCACTTCCCTCTCTCCCTTTTTATCAATTGTTTAGATACAAAATTTTATTACTTTTGCATCACTCTTATTCAGGCGTAAACAGACCCTTTTTTTATATAATTTATTGAATACCTTTTATTTAATTCCCAATGAAGACATATTCGACCAACCAGATTAAGAACATCGCCCTGCTCGGCAACGCCGGAGCAGGGAAAACCACGCTCGTGGAGGCCATGCTTTTCGAAGGTGGCGTGATTGACCGCAAGGGTGATGTGGACCACAAAAACACAGTATCTGACTTTCATCAGATTGAACAAGAGAACCAAACTTCCATGTTTTCGAGTGTGATGTACACCGAATACAATGGAAAGAAGATCAATGTCCTGGATGTTCCCGGCGCTGACGATTTTGTGGGTGGTACGGTAAGCAGCCTGCATGTGGCCGATACAGGGGTGATTTTGGTGAATGCCCAGAACGGAGTGGAAGTGGGAACCGAAATCCACACCCGGTGGCTGGAAAAGTTTAACAAGCCTGCAGTGGTGGTGATCAACAAATGCGACCACGACCATGCCAATTTTGACAAAGCATTTGAGACCATCAAAGATAGCCTGGGAGTCAATGTAGTACTGGCCCAATACCCCGTCAATGCCGGACCCGGTTTTGACTCCATCGTGGACATCATCCTTTTCAAACTGTTCAAATTTCCCAAAGAGGGGGGCAAGCCTGAGATCACCGATATTCCGGACTCCGAGATGGAGCGTGCCGAGGAACTTCGCAACGAACTGATCGAAAAAGCCGCCGAAAATGACGAGGCCCTGATGGAACTCTTTTTCGAGAACGATGGGCTCACCGAAGATGAGATGCGTTCAGGAATTACCGCCGGTGTGATTGCCCGCGGCATGTTCCCCGTGTTTTGCATGTCGGCCAAGAAAAACATGGGCGTGGGCCGTTTCATGGAGTTCCTGACCAACGTAGCTCCTTCGGCCCATGAACTGCCACCGGCGGTCACGGTCGATGGCACCGAAGTAAAATGCGATGCTTCCGGTCCCGCCTCCTTGTTCGTATTCAAGACTTCGGTGGAATCACACATTGGGGAAATCAACTTTTTCAAAGTCATGTCCGGAAAGGTGAAAGAAGGAGATGACCTGACCAACAACAAAACCCGCAACAAGGAAAGATTCTCACAGATTTTTGCCCCCCTGGGCAAGAACCGTGAGAAGGTGAGTTCCCTGGAAGCCGGCGACATCGGCTGTACCGTGAAGATGAAGAATACCAAGACCAACCATACCCTCACAGCCCCCGGTGTCAGTTATGTATTCGGGGATGTGCCTTTCCCGGAGCCCAAGTTCCGGATTGCCATCCGGCCTGTGACCGAAGGGGATGAAGAAAAACTGGGGGAGGCACTGAACCGCATCCACCAGGAAGATCCTACGGTCATCATCGAATACAGCAAGGAGCTGAAGCAGATCATCCTGTCGGGACAGGGCGAATACCACCTCAACATCGTGAAGTGGCAGCTCGACAATATCTTCAAGGTGGAGACCGAATTCTGGGCTCCCAAGATCCCGTACCGTGAAACCATCACCAAACCCGCCCAGAGCGACTATCGCCATAAGAAGCAGAGTGGGGGTTCCGGACAGTTCGGTGAGGTACATATGATCATTGAACCTTTTACAGAAGGTTCTGCTCCCAAGCCCATGTTCAAACTGGATGGCAAGGAATACAAGATGGCCAACCGGGGTGTGGATACCCACAAACTGAGCTGGGGCGGGGTGCTTGAATTTGTCAACTGCATCGTGGGCGGATCCATCGATGCCCGTTTCCTTCCTGCCATCCTGAAAGGGATCATGGAGAAACTGGAGGAAGGTCCCCTGACCGGTTCCTATGCCCGCGACATCCGTGTCTATGTCTATGACGGAAAGATGCACCCGGTGGACTCCAACGAAATTTCCTTCATGCTGGCCGGAAGGAATGCCTTCAGCAAGGCCTTCAAGGTAGCCGGGCCCAAGATCATGGAGCCTGTCTATGAAGTGGAAGTACTGGTACCCTCCGACTACATGGGCGATGTGATGAGCGACCTGCAGGGCCGCCGCGCCATCGTGCAGGGCATGGCCAGTGAAAAGGGTTTTGAGAAGATCACGGCCAAAGTACCCCTGGCGGAGATGAATAAATACTCCACCGCGCTGAGCTCCCTGACCAGCGGACGGGCCATGTATTCCATGAAATTCGACGAGTATGCGCAGGTGCCGGGAGAGATCCAGGATGAACTGCTGAAAGCATACGCCGCTGAACAGGAGGAGGACTAGGGCTCTTAATACCGTTTCCTCACTGAAAATCTTTGTAACCAAAGATTTATAGGTTTCGGAACCCGGTATTACTCGCCTTGGAAAGCATAGGTAAGATTAGGGCATCCTGCGGGGTGCCCTTTTTTTAGCTTGCTTTACAAAACCGCTCAACAATCCCGTACTTGACTTTCCCCGAATCAAGAGCTAACTTGCCAGTAAGATGAGCAAGCACCACTGAGATGAGCAAGCACCAAGGCCCTGTAATCGATGATACCTCTTTCGGCTCCATCACGGTGGACGGGGAAATGTATGATCACGATATCATCATTACCCTGCAGGGGCAGGTGAAAAAGAGGAAGAAGAAACTCTCCAAAGCGATCTACGGTACCTCTCACACCCTCTCGCTCCAAGAAATTGAATATATATACCAGGAAGAGGCGGAAGAAATGGTGATCGGAAGCGGGCAATACGGGGTGGCCAGGCTATCCGGGGAGGCTGCTTCCTTCCTGGCCGAAAAGGGCTGCACGGTTTTCATTGGATCCACACCAGAGGCCATCCGGCAATGGAACAGCCTGAAAGGGAACACCATCGGATTGTTCCATATCACTTGCTAAACCACCAGTTTCAGTGGAGTCAACTCATTTTCAGGGGCTTGCGTGGATCTCCCTGGCACCGTACCAGGAATTGATCTCGCCCCAGGGCACCAGTTCGGGCCGCTTGAAGGCCATCTGCACCCCTTCCAGGCCTTCTCCACGGATCTCCACGGCATCCAGGGAATAAGGTTTCATCCTGGCGCGGATGGCCAGGGCCAGGGTGGCCAGCTCACTTTTATGGAACGCCATGATCCTGGCCCCCACCATGTCCGTGGCCAGGGGATTGGTGCCGGCAATGATCAGATTGGTCTTGACCAGCTCCCCGTCGGTGGGTCCGTTCCCCTCCATGGACGTGGAAGCGTCAATGACTGTCAGCCCCGGTGTGCAGGCTTTCACCATGTCAAGGATCTCAAAGGACACGCAGGGAGAATTTCTCTTAAAGGCATCATTGTGTATGCAGGACCTGACTGAACAATAGGCACTTCCGGGATATAATCCCATGAGGTTTTTCATGCCCAGCGTCACCCTGGCCAGCACATGGGTCTTCATCATGGGTACGGAACAGAGCAGGTCGATCTCAGACAGGGATTTATGCACCACAATTTTATTGAACACAAAGGCATCGGGCACATCCACCTCCACCATTTCACCGCTATGCAGGTTGATCAGGGGGATCCCCAGCTCCCCCGCCATTTCCGTATAACCCAGCTGGTCGAACACATATTGCTGCATGGGATCAAGGATCCCGGGATCTTTGGAAAAGTGCACCCCTTCTTCATCTGCATTGAACCCGGGGGCTGCCGCCGAGCCCTCGCCGATGCTGACCTCCTTGCCCGCCTGAAGCATCAGCTCTGCCAGTGCCCGTATGACCTCCGGCTTGGTGGTACATCGGGGATCCGGACTGACCAGGTTGGGCTTCAGCATGATCCGTTGTTTGTCCCGGGTCACTTCCTCGATCCCTCCCAGGAGATCAATGGCCTCTTTGACCGCAGTGGCCACATCATCGTCCCTGATCCTTACCACGCTGACCACAGGGTCGGGATCGGCCCAGGCAAAACCGGAGGCTATGGCCAGGGTTCCGGCCATGCCGGTGATGACGAATTCTCTTCTGGAAATGTGACTGGAATCTTTCATGGCTGTTGGGATTGGATCGCAGAGCCAATTTACAACTGCCAACAGCCTAAGTCAAGCAAAATGCTGAACAATATGGTTGAATTGCCCTTTCAACCAGGATTCAAGGGGAAGTATGAAGAAGCAGGGCTTATGGGGGGAGCGCGGTGATGCTTTGCAAGCTATTTGAGGTACTCATCCAGCTTTTCTTCAAGATAAGATCCGCGCCAGCCCACCGACAGAACGATGCCATCGCCGTCGATCAGGGTGTTATGCGGAATGGACTCCACCAGCCAGCGGCTGGCAACGTCAGAGGCCCGCATTCCTTTCAGGTCCACCACCTGATATTCCCACTCCAGGGAATCCTGCGCAATGGCTGCGATCCAGTCTTCCCGGTCCCTGTCAAAGGACACACTGAAGATGGTAAACCCGGAGCCGTTGACAAACTCCTTGTCCTTGTATTGATGATAGAGCTCCCGCAGGTGGGGATTCTGCCTGCGGCAGGGGGGGCACCATGCAGCCCAGAAATCGATCAGGACCATTTTCCCGCGCAACGAAGAGAGGGAAATCATTTCTCCCGATGGGGATTCCAATTCGATATCCGGTGCCCGCTGGCCAATATGGATGCCGGTCGTTATACGGTCTGATTCGGGGGCCGGTTCCAGAACAATATCTTCAATTTGCTGACTGTAAACTACTTGTAAATTGGCAAAAGAAAGAATCAGGATGGCCAGGACTATGGGTCGTTTCGCTTTCATATATCAGATATGGAAATGGGTTGACAAGGAGAACAAATGAAAAACAAAAATGTTCCTCCCCGTCCGAATCCGATCTTTATTTCAGGAATTCATTCAGCTTGTCATCCAGGTCCTGACCCCTCAGGCTTTTGGCCACAATGATGCCATCTTGTGCCGCAGGAACCGATTCCCAGAATTTCAGGTCGCTTACATGCGATTCCCAGACCAGGCCGTCCTTTTCTATGGCCGCCACCCAGTCTTCCTTGCTCCGGTCCAGGGAAACCCCGTAGACTGTAAAACCGGACCCGTTTTTGAACTCCTTGTCCTTATAGTGGTGGTAGGTTTTGACCAGGTTGGGATTCTCTGCCCTGCAAGGGGGACACCAGGCCGCCCAGAAATCGATCAGCACCATCTTTCCCCTGAGCGACGAAAGCGAGATCTTTTCTCCGGAAGGAGAATCATAGACCAGTTCGGGAGCCCGCTGGCCAATTTTGATGCCGATCTCCACATCGCCGATCTCCGGACCATTCGTTCCTTCGGTTTGGCCGGCGTTCCCCCCCCTGGAGGTGCAGGAAAAAAGGAATAGCGATAGCAGAAAAATGTAGGGTACAGTTTTCATGTTTTAGGTTTAGGGTTGGGTAAATATAAAAAAAGTTCAGGAATCGCGCCGTATGGAAGCCCCAAGCCTGTTCAGCCTCACATCAATCTCCTCGTATCCGCGGTCAATTTGCTCTATGTTGTAGATGGTGCTGGTGCCTTCCGCAGACATGGCAGCGATCAGCAGGGCCACTCCTGCCCTGATATCGGGAGAGGACATGGTGGTTGACCGGAGCCGGATGGAATGATCCAGTCCGATGACCGTGGCCCGGTGCGGATCGCACAGGATGATCTGGGCTCCCATATCGATGAGCTTGTCCACAAAAAACAGCCGGCTCTCAAACATCTTCTGGTGGATCAGCACACTCCCCCTGGCCTGGGTGGCGGTGACCAGGATCACGCTCAGCAAATCGGGAGTCAGTCCGGGCCATGGAGCATCCGCAATGGTCATGATGGCCCCGTCAATGAAGGTCTCGATGGTATAATGCTCCTGCGCAGGGATATGAAGATGATCGCCCTGCTGCTCCACAGTAATGCCCAGTCGCCGGAAAGAAGCCGGGATAATGCCCAGGTGATCCAGGGCCACATCCTTGATGGTCAATGTGGAACGTGTCATGGCAGCCATTCCAATAAAACTGCCCACTTCGATCATATCGGGCAGGATGGTATGCTCCGCTCCCCCCAGCGAATCCACCCCTTCGATGGTCAGCAGGTTGGAACCCGTGCCTGATATCTTAGCCCCCATCCCCGACAGCATGCGGCAAAGTTGCTGAATGTATGGTTCACAGGCAGCATTGTAGATGGTGGTGGTCCCGCTGGCCAGAACACTGGCCATAATGATGTTGGCCGTACCGGTCACAGAAGCCTCATCGAGGTGCATGTAGGTACCTTCCAGCCGGGATGCATTGACCTGGTAAAAGTTCTCGGCATGATCAAAATCGAATTTTGCTCCCAGTGCCTGAAATCCCAGGAAATGGGTATCCAGTCGCCTGCGCCCTATCTTGTCTCCTCCCGGCTTCGGAAGCACAGCTTTCCCGAATCTCGCCAGCAGGGGACCCAGGATCATGACCGATCCGCGCAAAGAGGCCGACTGCCGCAGGTAAGCCTCGGTGAGAAAATAGTCCGGGTTCACCTCCCTGGCCTGAAAAGAATAGCTCTTGCTGCCGAGCTCTTCCACCTGTACACCCAGATCACGGAGCAATTGGATGAGCAAAAGCACATCCAGGATGCGCGGATCCGTTCGGAAGTCAGCAGGGTGGCGCAAAGGATCTGAAGGGCTTCGTTTTTGGCACCCTGCGGAGTGATTTCTCCTGCCAGACTGCGTCCACCTTCAATGACAAACTTCCCCATGGATCAGGAATGATGGCTAATTTTTTTGGTGGTAATGCTTCTTTTTGCCGCCGTTCTTTTTCTTTATCTGGGGGCGGTTCTTGGCCAGAATATCTTTGGTTTCGGGAAGCTTCAAATCGGGATTGACCACCAGCACACCCCCCGAAAGGGTCTTCATATCTGCAAATATCTCATCATCGCTCACAGCTTCACGGTTCCACGTGAGGTAGGATTTTTTCATGTGATAAGCTATCATTTTCACCAGGTCGTCTTTCTCTTCCCCTGGTTCGAGGGCCACAGCCTTCTCGATCATCAGTACGATGGAACGGCCATAGTGTTTCTTTCTGATCTTGTGTTGATGGTAAGGAACTTTTTTGGGTTTGCTTTGCAGCGATTCCCGCTCAGGCAAAGGATAGGGGGAATCGATGTCCAGTTCGAAATCGGAAATGATGGCCAGATGGTCCCAAAGCTTATGCTTAAAGTCTGCCACATCTCTCAGATGCGGATTGAGGTTGCCCATCACGCCGATCACGGTGCGGGCAGCCTTGTTTCTTTCTTCACGGTCCTCGATGGTTTTAATGTGGTTCACCATCTTCTGGATATTTCTTCCGTATTCGGGAAGGATCAGCTTATCACGGCTGGAGTTATAATCGTATGACATGGGATTGATTTTTTACAAAAGTACTTCTTTCTTTTTAATCCACCACCCTGAGCTTGGCAAACTTGAGCAAGAGCTGCTTGGTACCGATGGGAAAAAGAACCGTGGCCTTGATGTTGGAGTCGGCTCCTTCCAGGGCATGCACCTCCCCAATGCCAAAACGGGGGTGCTCCACCCGGGTACCCACTTTGATCCGTCCGGGATCCGAAGCGACAAAGTCCTTGGGAGGAACAGACGGTGTTGTGCGAGAGGGACTTGTGGCCTGGTCCACACGGATCAATTTTCTTCCGCCCGAGTGATTATGGACAGGCCGGGCTTTGCGCTCCATGGCCTTTCGGTAGGCCTGGGGAACAAACTTTTCCTGTTCGCTTTCTGCCTGTCCGCTGCCCGGCAGGACCGGAAAGAAATCGGGCGGAAGCTCCAGGTATTTCTGGTCGATCTCCTTGATAAAACGGCTGGGAGAACAGGCATTCTGAATGCCCCATTTATAGCGAAGGGCTGCATAGGTGATCACGGCCGATTTTTCGGCTCGGGTAAGGGCCACATAAAAAAGCCTCCGCTCCTCCTCCAGGTCCTTGGGATTGTCGATGCTCATCTGGGAAGGGAACAGTTCCTCCTCCACCCCGGCAATGACCAGGTGCTTGAATTCAAGCCCTTTGGCCGAATGGATGGTCATGATGGTCACCTTGTTACGGTCCTCATCCTTTTCATTGTCCGCATCGGTCATCAGGGTAACTTCCTGCAGGTAGTCTCCCAGGTTCAAATCCCCCTCCCGCTCCGGATCGTCAGTAAATACCTTGATCCCGTTGAGCAACTCTTCAATATTTTCGAAACGGCTTACGCTTTCCGGGGTCTTTTCCAGCTGCAGGTCCCTGATGATCCCCGCCTCCATGGCAATGGTATACGCCAGGTCGAAAGCTTCCATTTCATGCAGGCGTTTCTGGAAACTCCGGATCAAGGCTGTAAAACCCTGCAATTTGGCCAGGGTCCCTTTGTTAAATCCCAGGTGTACCTGATCGAGGTGGGTCAACACATCCCAGATGGGCGAGTCCAGCTTCCCGGCATAGCCGATTAACTTGTCGAGGGTGGTTTTTCCAATCCCCCGCATGGGATAATTGATGATCCTTTTCAGGGACTCATCGTCCCTGGGATTGACCGTGATCCGGAAGTATGCCAGCAGGTCCTTGATCTCCTTGCGCTGATAAAAGGAAAGGGATCCATAAACCTTGTAGGGAATGTTCATGCGCCGGAGGCTTTCCTCGAAGATCCGGCTCTGGGCATTGGTGCGGTAAAGGATGGCAAAGTCCTTGTATTCCAGTTGCTGTCTGAACCTGAGATCCGAGATGTGACCGGCCACCAGAAAGCCTTCCTCCCGGTCATCAGACGCCCTGACCACCCGGATGGGTTCGCCGGTCTCGTTCCTGGAGAATACCTCCTTGGAGATCTGACCGCGGTTCTTTTTGATTACGCTATTGGCGGCATTCACGATATTCTGTGTGGAACGATAGTTTTGCTCCAGTTTGAATATGCGGTAGTCGGGATAATCGCTCTTGAAATTCAGCATGTTCTCGATCCTGGCCCCCCTGAAAGAGTAAATGCTCTGGGCATCATCCCCCACCACACAAAGGTTGCGGTGGATCTCAGAGAGTTTCTTCACGATCAGGTACTGGGAATAGTTGGTATCCTGGTACTCATCCACCAACACATAATCGAAGGTCTCCCTGTACTTGTCGAGTACGGCCGGATGATCCCTGAAAAGCAGGTTGGTCTGCAACAGGAGATCGTCAAAATCCATGGCTCCGAAATGCTTGCACCGCTTCACATAGCGGTCATATACTTCCCCAAGCCTCGGTCGCCGGGAAACCTGGTCGCGAACCTGGAATTCACCACTGTTCATATATACATCGGGTGTGACCAGGTTGTTCTTGGCAGTGGAGATGCGGCCGAAGACCTCGGCCGGTTTGTATATTTTCTCATCCAGGTTCAACTCCCTGACAATGGTTTTCACCAGGCTGCGGGAATCAATGGTATCATAGATGGTATAGTTGGAGGGGAAACCAAGCACCTCTGCTTCCCTGCGGAGGATCCGGGCAAAGAGGGAGTGGAAGGTGCCCATCCAGAGAGCTCTGGCCAGATCGGGAGAGACCAGGGCAGCGATCCGCTCCTTCATTTCATTGGCAGCCTTGTTGGTAAAAGTCAGGGCCAGGATCCGGGAGGGCGGAATTCCCAGGGAAAGCAGGTAGGCGATCCGGTAAGTCAGCACCCGTGTTTTCCCCGAGCCAGCTCCGGCAATGACCAGGGCCGGACCCTTGTGATTGAAAACTGCCTCCTGCTGCGCCTCGTTGAGTTCCTTCCTGATTGCTTCCACACTGCTTGCTTTTAATCGGGGGACTAAGATAACATATGTTGATGGAAGATGGGCCCCGCAAATCGCAGGGAAAAGCACAAACTATTGCACAGTTAAGCCAAAAATTGCAATTTTACGGGCCCTCTGTTCGTATAATAATTTGGCATTAATTCGTTTATAGTGTAAACTTCACCCATGACATCGCCGGTAGTCTTTGTTAAAAAGTTCAGTATAAGATGGACATTGGGTTGGATCCTGACCCTGGCCTTCCTCTTGCCTGCCATGGGCCAGATTACTTCACCCACGGCAGACCATGTGGATACCCTGAGCTATCTTCCGGGCAATACCAACAAAGACCCCCTGTTTGTTTTTTATCAGACAGACGGCATTCAAAAACCGGGAACATTGAGCGCCCGGTATCCGGGACCCGGGTCCTTCAATTTCACCTGGCGCAAATACAATCCGGGATCAGGGGGATTTGACCCCGCCTTCAGCAGCGATGCAGGGACCACTTCCTCCTCCGTTTCTGACCTGGAAGAAGGCGGGTATCAGGTGAGGGTGTGGAACGGGACGGGCATCGACACCACCATGGTGGGGTGGGTCTTTCTGAATCACCTTACCTCCTACATAGAGCAGACCGATGAGGGCCTGCTGCCGGGGTACCGCTACACCTGTGACTACGTTTCCCTGGCGGGATATGTTTTTCCCGATACCCTCCAGTATTATGACCTGATCTCCGGCGACCCCATCAGCAGGGTGCTTGATTTCAGCTTCAAGTGGACCTCCGACAATCCCGATCTGGACATTCCCAACGATACCATTGTACTCCGACCCAATACCACCTACAAGCCTCCTTACCGGGATACCTATTATTATCTGACGGCCACGGATGAACTGGGAATGGTGGATACAGACACCCTTTTCTATATCAGCATCCAGACCAAGGCTGAATTTACGGTGGAGTACCTCGACAAAATCACCGGATTATATGATCCCGACCTGGACGGAAGCTTCGACCCGGACCGCCAAAAGGGCAGCCAGGATGCCAGGTTAACTGTCAGGTTTCTGAACAGTTCACTCAATGGGGCCGTGTATCATTGGGTATACCTCGATACCCTGGGGGGGGTCAAGGAGACCGAGACCACCTTTGACCTGGATGCCATCACCGAATTTACCTACATCAATGCGGATAAGTATTATGATCCTTACCTGGTCTCGGTCAGCGAGGAAAACTGCGAGGATACTTTCCGCCTGGATCAGGAGATTTTTGTGGTTCCCTCCCAACTGGAAATCCCCAATGTATTCACACCCAATGGCGATGGAACCAATGACGTTTTTGTTTTCAAGCACCAGTCGCTGGAAAAGTGCAAGGTAAGCATCATGGACCGAAACGGGGTGGTGGTGTACCGAAGAAAGATCGATGATATTTATGCCTGGGAAGGATGGGATGGTAACATGCACAACAGCAACCGCAGGGCCCCTGAGGGACAGTATATTTATGTGGTGGAAGCCATGGGGTATGACGGGGCGGAGTACCAGGATCCCACCATCATTGACAAATGGAGGGGAAATGCGGGTTCAGGCGATACCCCGCCCGGAGGAGGCGATCCGGAAGCAGCATCCCGGACAACCTATACCGGCTGGCTCTACCTGTACAGGTAGAAAAGCGGGCATGTGTTTCCATGAACCGAGGATCTGTACATTGAAGTTCCTTGGAGCACTGCTCCGAGGATCTTCGATCCAAATAAGATTTAAAGGTACTCGCTAACCCCGAAGCAGAGTCTCGGGGAACCGGGTTAACGAGCTCAGCGCAGCTAATGCGCGAGCGGGATTCAACAAATTGAGAGCACTGCGCATCATCATCATCTCACTGATTGTGGTTTCCATCGGGGCCTTTTTCTGGTTGACCGCTGGTACAGATGCCCGAACGCTGGTCTTCGAGAGGATCATGGTCACCGACCAGAGATTGGTTTTCATGGTCTTGCTGCTATGCGTCTTCACCCTGTTCAGCACCCTCACCGGACTTCCCGTCCTCTACCTGTCCATGGCCATCGGTTTCCTGCTGAATTTCGCCCCGGCCCTGCTGATTTGCCTGGGCGTGAACCTGATGTCGGTCATGGCCACCTTTTATCTGGTTCGCAGGGCTTTCACAGGATACTTCCAGGAGAAATACGGCCAGAAGAAACTGATCAGTCGCATCGATCAACGGATCGGAAAATACGGACTCTGGACCGTGGTGTTCAGCCGGGGGATCTACATCATTCCCACCAATGTGATCAATTTCAGTTTCCCGCTGAGCTCCATCACTCCGCGGGCTTACTTCCTGGGCACCGCCATCGGACTCCTGCCCGAATGCCTGATCAATGTGCTCACAGGTTACCTGATCAAGCATGAGGTGATCCTTCTCTCTGCAGCCGAAACCCGTACCTGGCAGGCGCTGGTCATAGGGGTATTCATCCTTCTGGTTATCCTGGCCTTCATCCTGCTCAGGATCAGACAGAACCGTCTGAAGAGATTCAAAGCGCTGAAACAGATCCCCTACGAATGATCCGGGCCTTGCTTCCCATTCCCTGTCTCATCTTTTGTGGAAATCCACCTTGAGTCCGCCTTCCCTGGCCACTTTATTCAGCCGGTACTTGAAAGTAAGCATCACGTAGCGGCCGATGGTGTTGGAGCGGGTTTCCCGCAGGTAGTTCAGTTCGCTGATGCGCTGCACATTCTGATTCCTGTCGAGCAGGTCAAAGCCCGAGAGGGTCAGGATGCCGCGCTTGTGGGCCAGAAAGGAATAACTGATCTGGGCCCTGAGCAGGGGTACCCGGATGGCCTCATTGCCGCCCAGATCCGAATAGCTGGTCACATCTGCGGTGAACTCGAAATGCCAGCTCTCACTGGGCGTATAGCGCAGATCGGCAAACCAGGACAGATCGAAATAGCGGTTGTTGAGCGACTCCTGGATATTGTACCAGGTGTGGGTCAGGGTGAGCCCCAGGCCCGATTCCACATCCCATTTGGCCTTCTTGCGGTTGTCGGCGCTTAAGGAGTAACGCTGGTTCAGGGTGTTGTATATGTTGTTGATCTCGTTGACCAGGCTGTTCCCCCGGTTCCAGCTTTCCTCCACATCCAGGTTGATCTTGATGCCCAGTTTTCGAATGGGAGTGGAAAAATCAAGGTTCAGGCCCGAGTTGTAATCCCAGGCCACATTGGTGAGGGTGGAGATTTGCACCAAATCGTCTGTGACCGTAGTGGACCAGTTGATCTTGTCGCGGGTATATCCTCCGCTCAGGGCCATCATAAAAGAGGTGAACGAAAACTGGTCAAAGATCAACCAGTGCACCATGGCCGTGTGATTGTATTCAGGGCGAAGGGAAGCATTCCCCTGGTAAATACTCAGCGGGTTGAGGGAATTCACCACCGGCAGCAGCTGGTTCACCGTGGGGGTATTGATCGACGAGGAATAATAGAAGTTGAACTTCCTGCCAGTGGCCGCTGAATAATCCCACGAAAGGGTTGGGATGAGATAGGCCAGATCCGCTTCGGGGTATGCGATCCCGTTAAGCGCATTTTCCATGCGGCCGAATTCGCCTGTGAGGCCTATGGAAAGCTGTGATTTTTCGGTGTTCCACCGGAAATTCACTCCGGGCCTGATCCAGTTGTATTTTTTGTCAAATGCCGGACTCACCGAATCCACAGGGCTCATGCCGTTTCCCAGATCTCCCTGCAAACGGTCCAGTTTTTCCCGTGTGGCACCCGTTCTGACCACCGGATCCAGATAGAGTCCCTTCCCCACTTTCAGGGTATAGGCCGCGAGCATCGTCGCGTTGGCCTGATCCGTATGGTTGTCCTGGAATTGTCTGAATGACTCCGGTTCAGCTCCGGAGGCATAGTCCGTAGAATTGTCGATCCGTATCTCATCCAGGCCTTTGGAAAAATTGGCATCGGCCGAGAACTTCAACACCGATTTGTTCTTTCCCAGCATGCGGTAATAGGTAGCCTCCAGGTTTCCGTTGATCCGGTCCGATTGTTCACCCCGTTCACTGAACTGACTGCTGACCAGCCCTTCCCCGTTCCAGTTTTCGGTATCCTGGTAGCGGGCCATGTCGTTGTACATGAGCCCCACATCCCCGCCTACAATCAGGTTGTGGGTGGAGTCGATCCTTCTTCTCAGGCCGAAGTTGATGCGGTGGGCCAAATCCCGTGTGTTTTGATCCGTCAGATCGCTTGTAACAAAGGATCCCTCCCCGGTATAGCGCTCTGTGCTTGTCTCTTGCGCCAGGTCCTTATCACTTCCGTTGACCAGGTAAGAAAAGTAGGTGCGGTTATGCTGATCGGTGGAATAGGAAACATTGAGCCCCCCGGCCCCCGAAGTGGCCAGTCCGTTTACCGGCTGTCCAAAATTGATGGGAAAGGCGTTGGACCCTCCCATGGAAATCTTGGCCGATCCGCCCCCTCCCTTCATGGCCGCGATCCCCCCGCTGAAATCCAGGTAATCGCTGAAGGAAAAACCATATTCGTTCACATTGTTTATCATCCCCAGGCCGGCCATCTGGAATTTGTCCGTAAAACGGTAGACCTTGCCACTGGCCTTGTAATGCTGATCGCTGCCATATCCACCCAGCACATCTCCGAACACCCCTTGTTTCTTGTCCTCCTTCAGTTCAAGATTCAGGGTTTTATTCCTGGTTCCGTCATCGATTCCCGTGAATTCGGATTCATCCGACTTCTTATCATAGACCTTGACTTTATTGATGGCATCGGCCGGGATGTTCCGGGTTGCCACTTTGGGATCGCTTCCAAAAAACTCCTTTCCATCCACATACACCCTGTTCACATCCTCCCCCAGGGCTTTGATGTTTCCGGCGCGATCGACCTCCACCCCCGGCAATTTCTTAAGCAACTCTTCGGTCATGGCATCGGGACGCGTCTTAAAGGCTGCTGCATTGTATACCACGGTATCGCCGCTGATCTGCAGGGGAACCGCCTCTCCCACCACCTCTGCCCCTTCCAGGTCAACGGGCATGGGCCGCAAAACAATATCCCCCACATCCGGGCCCTCTGTCCTGGGCAAGGTGACGGGATTGTAGAAAGTCTGGAAGCCCATGAAAGAAGCCTGCAGCAGATAGGTACCCTCCCTGACGTTCCTGATTTCAAACTGACCCCGGGCGTTGGTAATCCCGAAGAACTCCATGGTGGAATCGGCCGGATTGAGCAGTACCACGGTGCCTGAGGCCAGGGGGAGCGCCTGGTCATCATACAGGCGGCCCGTAAGGGACCAGCTCTGTCCAAAGGCCTGAAGCCCGAACAAACTCCATACTACCGCCAGGAAAAAACCCTGTCTCAGCAACCCCATTGCGTTTTGACTTTGCCTGGTTTACTGTTGTATCCTGATGACCACGGTGCTGGTATTCTCCGCACCTCCCGATCCGTGCCAGGTGCCTTCTCCCCCGGCCTCCATCTCTTTCATTTTCTCCTCCACGATGGCCAGGTATTCATCGCGGGTGACCTTCTTTCCCTTTTTGGGTTTGTTCAATATTCCTTGCTCCAGCGGCTTGAGCTCGATGCCCATGGCTTTGAGTTGCAAC
>CBDTYO010000031.1:0-16892 GCA_965364615.1 uncultured Bacteroidia bacterium | reverse complement strand
GTCCAGTTCTTTCCAGAACTGGCTGCCATGATTGGGGAACCGGGTATGCGCCAGTTCGTGCAGGATCACATAGTCACATAGTGGCTCAGGAACCATCATCAGCCAGGAGTTCAGGTTGATGCTTTTCCGGGCAGTACAGCTTCCCCAACGGGTTTTCATCTTTCTTATTTTCAGCCCGTTGATTTTGTAACCGTGTATTTCTGACAGCAGGGTTACCCGCCCGGGCAGGTATGCCAGGGCCTCGTTCCGGAGGATCCTCCAGATGGCATCCTCACTGCCCGAATCACCCCTTTGCAACCTGATGGGAAACTCCCTGCCGCGGATCCTGATGGATTCACCTTCGGAAGGCAAGGCTTCCATGCAAGATTGGCCATTTATCTGATCCAGCTTCTTTTGCACCCAGGATTGCCGGGATAAAAAAAAGGCTTCAGCCCTTCTCCAGCTGACCCTTCCGGGAACAGTCACCCGCACTTCCCCCCGCTGGTTGATGCGTATGGTAAAATTCCTTGCCCTGGGGTTGCGGACGTAGAGGACCTGGCCAATCCCGCTGTAATTCACAATATTTTGGGTTTTTTTCACTCAGATTGCATGGTTATACCTAACTTTAGCGTCTAAAAATAAAAAATCCGCAGAATGATTCGTAAAATTACCATGCTCCTGGTTTTGCTGACCGGGATCGGGTTCAGCCTGGCAGCTCAGGAGCCCTGGACGCTGGAAAAATGCATCCAGTACGCCATGGAGAATAACATCCTGATCAAGCAATCGGTTCTGAACACCGAATATAATGAAAACCTCCTGAAGCAATCCAAGCTGGGACAGATACCCACATTGAGCGGTTCCGGTAACTATAACTATTCCTGGGGCCGAGTCCTCGACCAGACCACTTACCGTTACTCTGACAACCAGTCGATCAACTCCATCAACCTGGGAATCAATTCTCGGGCCAATCTGTTTAGCGGACTGCAGGTGAGGAATACCATCCAGCAGAATGAGATGAACCTGCTGGCCAGTTATGAGGATGTGGAGAAAGTGAGGAACGATATTTCTCTCAACATAGCCGCCGCCTACCTGAACATCATGTTCAATAAAGAGCTTCTCGCGGCCACCCAGAATCAGCTTGAAATCACAGGGCAGCAGGTGGATCGCACCTCCAAAATGGTGGAAGCCGGAAAACTGGCCAGAGGCAACCTGCTGGAAATTCAGGCCCAGTATGCTTCTGAAGAACTCAACGTGGTCAACGCGGAGAACCAGCTGGCCATCTCCCTGCTGGGCCTGCAACAGATTTTGGACCTGCCCATCGATACGGCTTTTGATGTGGTCATCCCTGTGCTGGCCGATCCGGACGAAGATCCGCTGGTACTGAACGCCATGGAGGTATACCGCATTGCAGAGCAGGAGATGCCGGAAATCAAAAGTGCGGTCCTGGGGCTGCAAAGCGCTGAAAAGGGACTGGCCGTTGCCAAGGGAGGACGTTCACCCCAGCTGTTTATGTCTGCCAATTTCAATTCGGGTTACTCCGATATCAGGGAACAGGTGGTCAGTCTGAGCGATCCTGTGCAAGTTCCCATAGGTGTGACCGGGGGAGGAGAAACGGTGTTTTCGCTGAATGCCCAGGAGATTCCCACCTTCGGGGCTTATCCTTTCTTCGATCAGCTGCAGGACAATGCCTCTGCAGGGGTCGGGCTCGGACTATCCATCCCCATCTTCAACGGATGGCAGGTAAGCGGCAACATTGCCAATGCACGGATCATGCACGAAAATGCGCGGCTTGAACTTCAGAGCCAGAAACTGGCCCTGTACTCCAACATCCAGCAGGCCTATGCCGATGCCCTTGCGGCCCTGAAAAAATTCACTGCGACCAAGCAGGCCCTGGTGTCCATGGAAGAGTCCTTCAAATATACCGAAACTAGATTTGAAGTGGGCCTGGTCAATACCGTGGATTACAATACATCAAAAAATCAGCTCATTATTACTCAATCGGACCTGCTCCAGGCCAAATATGATTTTATCTTCAAAACCAAGATCCTGAATTTCTACAAGGGAGAACCCATTACCTTATAAACAAAACACAACAATGAAATCAAAGAAATTACTTCTTATTATAGGAATCGCAGCGGTGGTGCTGATCGTGGTTCTGGCCATTGGAAAAAAACAAGGATGGATCGGAAACGAAGGGTTCCTCAAAGTGGCCACAGAAAAAGGCATTGAACGGGAGATTGTGGAGATCATCACCGCCAATGGAAAAATCCAGCCCGAAACCGAGGTGGCCATCTCTCCGGATGTATCGGGCGAAATTGTGGAACTTGTGGTGAAGGAAGGGGATGAAGTGGTCAGGGGACAGTACCTGCTGAAAATCAAACCGGAAGCCTACCAGATGGCCAGCAACAGGGCAGAAGCCTCCCTGAATAGTGCCAGGGCAAGGCTGAAGCAGGCTGAAGCACAGCTGGAAATGGCCAGCCTGGACTACAAAAGAAACAGCACACTGTTCGAGGAGGATGCCATTTCCAAATCAGAATTCGATCAATCCCTGACTACCTATAATTCCGCCCTGGCGGAAAAAGAAGCTGCTGAATTTGCCGTCATGAGTGCACAGGCCACCCTGAATGAAGCAAATGAAAGCCTGACCAAAACTTCCATCTATGCTCCCATGGAAGGCACCATTTCGAGTCTTTCCGTGGAACTGGGTGAACGGGTGGTGGGCACCTCCATGATGTCTGGTACCGAAATGCTTCGCATAGCCGACCTCAACCGGATGGAGGTGGAAGTAGAGGTGAATGAAAACGACATTGTCCGTGTGGTGCAGGGGGACACCGCCCTGATCGAAGTGGACGCTTATCCCGACACCCGCTTTACAGGGGTGGTTTCGGAAATTCCTGTTTCAGCCAATACCACAGGGGTGACCACCGACCAGGTTACCAATTTCATGGTAAAGATCCTGCTGCTGACCGAATCCTATGAAGATAAGATATCGGCCAACAATCCCTACCCGCTCAGACCGGGAATGTCAGCCACGGCCGATATCCAGACAGACCGAAGAACGGGGATTTATTCCATACCCATACAGGCAGTGACCACCAGAATGGATACCACAGGGGTGTCCGCCCAAAAGGATGAGCAAAGAATCGATCAGGTCAGCTCTGACGGAAGCGTCTCCTCAGAAGCGATCCCTGTAGAAACAGCTGCGGGAAGCGATGAACCCAAGGTGGTTGTTTTCATTGTTGCAGAAGGAAAGGCCGTGATGAAGGAGGTAAAAACAGGGATACAGGACAACAACTACATCGAGATCACGGAAGGGCTTGACCTTGAAGATGAGGTAATTGTGGCTCCTTATTCAGCCATCTCCCGTCAGTTGAGAAACGATCTGCCGGTGGAGGTGGTTCCGGAAGAAGATTTGTTCGGAGGAAATAACAGGAACAACGATTGATCATCTATGACCAAAGCCCTGATCCTGCATATTGAAACAGCCACGGATATCTGCTCGGTGGCACTTTCAGAAGGGGATCAGCAAATTTCACTGGTGGAAAGTGGCCAGGAAAGATCCCATGCCAGGCTCTTGAACCAGTTCATCAGGCAGGCCCTTGACGATGCAGGCCATACTCCGAAAGAATTGGATGGTGTGGCTGTCAGCAAAGGCCCCGGGTCCTATACAGGGTTAAGAATCGGGGTATCCACTGCCAAGGGGCTTGCCTATGCCCTCGAGATTCCCCTGCTGGCTTCCGGAACCCTGGAAAACATGGCCCACGGGGCCATGGCCCATCCCGTTGTACTCAGGCTGGCAGAAAGTCCTGGAGAGCGTTTATTGCTCTGTCCCATGCTGGATGCCCGGAGAATGGAGGTCTACGCCGGTTTTTTCACCCTGGATCAAACCCCATTCAAACAAGTTAGTGCCGATATCATTGATGAGAACTCCTACCGGGATATTCTGGACAGTCACAGGGTATGTTTCTTTGGAAATGGGTCCGGAAAATGCCGGGAAAGCCTCAGGCACCCAAACGCTCATTTCATCAAAGACATACATCTCTCTGCCAGCTACATGATCGATCCGGTGCTGAGAAGGTATGCCAGCAAGCAATTTGAGGATGTGGCCTATTTCGAACCCTTCTACCTGAAGGACTTCATTGCCACCACCCCCCGAAAAAAGGTGATTTAACCCCCAAGGAGATAAAACAATATATTGATATATTTACATGACAAACTGATCAAATGGCAACAACAGCAGATTTCAGAAACGGCTTATGCCTCGAATTCAATAACGATCTATTCACCATCGTGCAGTTCCAGCATGTAAAACCTGGGAAAGGCCCTGCCTTTGTGAGGACAAAAATGAAGAGCCTGACCACCGGCAGGGTCATTGAAAATACCTTTACTTCGGGCGTCAAGGTGAACACTGCCCGCGTGGAAAGAAGGCCCTATCAGTATCTCTATACCGATGACCTGGGGGTCCACTTCATGCACCTGGAAACTTTCGAGCAAATCACCCTGCAGGCCGAAATGATTGAAAATGCGGACCTGATGAAAGAAGGGCAATCCGTGGAGATGGTGGTCCATGCGGATACAGAAACGCCTTTATCGGTCGATCTTCCGCCCTTCGTGGAGCTCCAGGTCACCTATACGGAACCCGGAGAAAAAGGAAATACGGCTTCCACCTCCGCCCAGAAACCCGCCGAGCTGGAGACCGGAGCCAACATCATGGTGCCGCTCTTTATTGATACGGGGGAAATGATCAAGGTGGATACCCGCGACCGTTCTTACTCGGAAAGGGTGAAAAACTAATGTAAAAGAGCTGTATGGCCAGGTTTTCAGACAACCGCTTAAAACTATCCACGTTCAAGCTGAACGCCCTGCTGGATATTACCCTGTCCATCAACGACAATGTGTCGACCAGCGAACTGATCCGCAGGTATGAAAAATTGCTTTGCGATGACCTGGATATTGGCAAGGTCATTGTCCTGAAATATTCGGATAAGTGGGAATGCCTGCTGAATTCAGGCTATGGCCGTAATTTTTTCAAAAAGGTGGACGTGGAAAGGGACCTGCTTCCCTTCGAGGAGATTTCCTTTATCACTTCAGAGCCCCAGCACTTTCCCGAGCTGGTGGATATTGTCATTCCTGTATCACACAAGGACAAGGCCATTGCTTTTGTACTTATCGGCGATATCGAGGAGGAGGGTGAAGGGGTCAGTCCCATCATCAAGCACCTGCGGTTTATTCAAACCCTATCCAACATCATCACGGTAGCCATTGAAAACAAACGCCTCTTTCAGGAAACCCTTCGTCAGGAAGCCCTGAAAAGGGAGATGGAGCTGGCAAGCAAGATGCAGACCATGCTGATCCCTGCCACTGAAAAGCTTCCCTCCCATGAATGGATAAGAATGAAAGCCTTTTACCACCCGCATTTCGAGGTAGGCGGAGACTATTATGATGTGATCCAGCTCAGCAAGAACGAAGTGGGTTTCTGCATTGCGGATGTATCGGGGAAGGGTATTTCTGCAGCCATCCTGATGTCCAACTTCCAGGCCAATCTCAGGGCCCTGTATACGGCCAATAAAAGTCTGAGCGACACCCTTACCCGCTTAAATGACAGTGTGATGCAAAGTGCCAAGGGGGAAAAGTTCATTACGCTGTTTATCGCACGCTACCACTTCCTTACCAGGGAATTGCGATATGTAAATGCAGGACACAACCCGCCCCTTCTCTATGAACCCGGATCTGGCAAGCTGACCCAGCTAAGCAGTGGATGCGTTGGCATGGGCATGCTCGACGAACTTCCGTTTATCAATGAAGCGAGCATGACCCTGGACGAACCCGCCAAGTTGTTTTGTTACACAGATGGACTGGTGGAGGTGATCCAGGATTCAGGGGTGGAATTCGGGACAGACAACCTGGAGAGTCAACTTTCCAACACGGCATCGCTGGAAGAAAACATCCACTCCATCATTGCAGGCCAAAAGATCATGGAGGGATCGGCCTCCATTTTCGATGACATTTCCATCATAGGGGCTGAATTTCCTGGAAAATCGGGATTCCCCGAATAAACACCCGGCTTCTAATCCCCTGAATGGCCGGGGTGGACTTCTTCATCCACACTTTCCCTGTGATACACATCCATGGCCACCAACATGGCCGAGTAGCCCCAGAAAAGCACCGAGATTTTGTCTGTGTCCAGGAAATTATTGAGCAATCCATGCAGATAATAGGAAGACAGACCGGTGAGTACCGCCAGAGAAAATATCCTGATGCTGCGTTTCTTTGAGGAAAAGTACACACGGATGCCCGTGTAAAACGTGGTCCCGATCACCAGAAGTATACTAATTAATCCCAATGCGCCAGACTCGGAGAGGGGACCCAGGTATTCGCTGTGTGCATTGCCCCGGGTTCCGAAGTCTGTGCTGATACGGGTTTTTTCATAGGAACGCTGGTAGCGGCCATATTCAAACTGGTAGGTGCCCGGTCCAAAGCCAAACACAGGTTTGTCCTTCCACATCCTGTAGGCACAGCTCCAGCGGTTGATCCGTTCCAGGTTGCTCTGGTCGGTGGATATGTTTGAAATGGACTGGACATGCTCCGAAAATTCTCCGGACGACTCCACCCGGTTTTGTTCCAGCTTAACCATCAGATCGCTCCGGATGGAAAAGAAAAAAGCCATCAGGACGGCAGTCCCTGCCAGCACAAATTCAACCCTGACCTTCAATTTAATGAGGGCCCAGATCCCTGCTGAAGCCAGGATACTGATCCAGGTTGCGCGGGTATAGGACACCACCGTGGCAAGAACAAACAGGAGGATCAGCAGCGCCATCAGAAAGCGGGTATTCAAATCGCCCCGCCTGATCAACAAAAAAAGAGCCACCAATACGGGTAGAAGGAAGCCAAGGGTGGCACCATAGGAGGTGTGATCCTTGTAAAAGGGCGCTGCAGCCCTGTGGGCCATCATCTGATTATCCAGGCCGTATTGGGCATGGTTCAGCAGGGTATAAACCACCACCCCAGAAAATGCCAGTATAAACAACCAAACATAGGTGTGCATGTTCTTTTCTTTTCGGAACAGCTGGGACGCCACCAGGTAAAATCCGACAATGAACCAGAGCCGCGAAACCAGCATTTTGAAGGAAACCTGCAGATCACTGCTGGTTAGGCTGGTGATAAACAGCCAGGCAAGATGAAAGTAAATGGCCAGGGTCACCGGATGCCTGAGTACTTTCAGATCGATCCGGTCCCCCATCAGATATTTCAATACATAGAGAAGCAACAAACCTGCAAGCAGGGGTTCAGTGGGAAGGTACATGTCGATGGAAAGACCCTCCACCAGCCTGCTGAGGGGGATGGAGAGGGGAACGAAAAAAACCACGACCATCAGGTATTTGTCCACCGAGACTAGCGCAAGCACCAGAAAAAGTAAAGCAGCGGGAAGCAGCGGCAGGTAGAATATCTCCAGGGCCAGCATGAGGCTGTTCAGGGCCACAAAGGAGATCAGAATCCCCCAAATGATACCCCTGGGATAATTTTCCTGGATTCCTACAATCATTTTTCTTCCTGGATGGCCACCCTGGCCCTGATGTTGTCTGCAATGATCAGAACCACCAAGGCAAACAACAGGGCTGAGAAGGTGGAAACGATGACTATCAGAGATTTCCTTGGGTAGGCTTTTTTCTCAGAAGGATAGGCCTCCTCGACCACAAACCTGTGCGACAGGTTTTGTTCAGCTTCCAACCTGGCCTCCTTGTACCTGAGGCTCAGTTCAGATACCATCTGTGCCTCATATCTTACGAGGTTTTGCATGGTCAGGAGCAAGGGACCATTTTCGGAAATTGCCCTGACCAGGTTGTTGCCCGCATCCCCTCCGCTCTTCAGACCGGCGCTAAACTGCTTGCTCAGGCGGTTCATTGAATCCCTCAATGCGCTCAGGTTGGCGGCTGCATCCCGATATTCCCTTTCTACCAGCAGAAGCGCCTCCAGCGCCCTTTCCTTTTTCATGTTGTTGTAGACTGTATCGACCAGAAAGGAGATATCGTTGGCCATGTTGGCCGCATATTCAGGGTCCCGGTCCATGACGGCAATCTCCACCGACATATACTCGGTAAGCCGGAAATTGATGTTGGACCTGTACTGATTGTAAAGGGCTGTAAGGGGGTACCTGGCATCCGCCTCGATCTCGTAATGCTCCATCAGATTGTACTTCTCAATGATGCGGGCCCGGATGGGTTCCGAATGGAGGATCTGAAGCAATTGCTCTGCCTGTTCCTCTTCTCCGAAGCCATGCACACTCTGTCTTCCCGCATAATTCTGAGACAGAAGATCCTTTGAAACAGAGGCATTGGAAGCGGGAAACATGATGACCGTGGACTTGAACATGGGAGTAATCATCAGGGAAATAACGATGGAGGCAATCCCAGCGATAAGTCCTACTACAGTGAGGATGGTTTTCTTTTTCCAAATGTAGATCAGCAGATCCACCGAATTGAAGTTGTACCCCGTTTGCGCTTTGTGGTTCTCCATGATGAAATGTATTAGGCTTCCTTTACCCGGATGAGGAAGTAGTTCTTTTTACCCTTTTGCACCAGCAAGTACTTGTTGTTGATGAAATCCCTGCTGGTAATGCGTTGTTCAGGTCCGGTGAGCTTTTGCTTATTGATGCTTACCCCTCCCCCCGATATCATTCTCCTGGCTTCCCCTTTGGAGGTGAAAACCCCTGTGGCCACAGCGAGCAATTCAAGCACATCCTCATCCAGGTCGGAGCTAGGAAGCTCAAACTGAGGGACTCCTTCGAATACAGAAAGAAAAATATCCTCCCGGATCTTTTTCAGGGATTCAGTGGTTCCTTTTCCAAATAAGATGCCTGAGGCCTCCACGGCCATATCATATTCTTCCCGTGAGTGAACCAGTATGGTCAGTTCTTCGGCCAGTTTTTTTTGCATGATCCGGGCATGGGGAGCCTCATTATGTGCGGAAACCAGGGCCTCAATATCCTGCCTGCCCAGCATGGTAAAAATCTTCAGGTATTTTTCTGCATCCTCGTCCGATACATTCAACCAAAACTGATAGAATTTATAGGGCGTGGTACGTGCCGGATCAAGCCACACATTGCCTTCTTCGGTCTTCCCGAATTTTCCTCCGTCGGCTTTGGTAATCAGGGGCCAGGTCAGGGCAAAGGCCTCCCCCCTTTCAATGCGCCTGATCAGCTCGGTGCCCGTCACAATGTTTCCCCACTGATCGGAACCTCCCATCTGCAGCTTACATCCATGCTCCCGGTAAAGCACCTGAAAATCGTAACCCTGTACCAGCTGGTAGGTAAATTCGGTGAAGGACATGCCCGATTTGCTATCGGCACCCAGTCGCTTTTTTACCGAATCTTTGGCCATCATGTAGTTGACCGTAATATGCTTGCCAATGTCCCTGATGAAGTCCAGAAAAGTAAATTCCTTCATCCAGTCATAGTTATTCACCATCACTGCCCGGTGGGAAGCCTCTGTGTCAAAATCAAGGAACTTGGAAATCTGCTTTTTCAGGGCTTCCTGGTTCTGCCTCAGCGTAGATTCATCCAGCAGGTTTCGCTCCTGTGATTTCCCGCTGGGATCCCCGATCATCCCGGTGGCACCCCCCACCAGGGCAATGGGCTTGTGTCCGGCATGCTGCATCCTCTTCAGCATCATCACCCCCACCAGGTGTCCGATATGCAGTGAATCGGCCGTGGGATCGATCCCCACATAGGCTGTGACCTGCTCCCTGGCCAGCAAATCCTCTGTTCCAGGCATGATATCGTGTATCATTCCCCTCCACCTTAATTCTTCAACCAAACTCATACGCTGTTCTATCTATTAACCTATTAACCCACTAACCTTCATTATATTGCCACCTCTATTCCCTTTTCCGCCCTTTTCTTCTTTTTGGGCACATATTGTTCCCATTCCTGGTTCCTCAGATATGGAAATACCGCAGGTGCGAATGCCGATAGGGGTTTATATAGCAAGGAGCCTTCGATGTGTTTGGGTTTGATGATCTGCTTTTCTGCATTCACCTGGTTTACAGGCCACAGGATCATGCTGATCACAAAAGCGGTGACCAGCAATCCGAATCCCATGCCCAACAGGCGGTTCACAAAGTTAAGCGCTACGGCCTTGATCACTTTTTCCACCACAAAAGCCGCCAGGTGCACGACCATGACGATGACCACGAAGGCTACTGAAAAAGCAATCACATGCATGTATTCGGGATTGATGTTAAACACCGAATCGAGCAGGGAGGCAAACATGGGCCTGAGTTTCATGGCCCCCAAAATTCCCAGAACCAGGGCAAGAAGTGAAGCAGCCATATGGATGAGACCCTTTTTGAAACCCCTGTAAAGGGCAAAGAGCAGGGGAACAAGGAATATGATGTCGAGGATATTCATCAGGGACGTAAAGACGGCACAAATTAAGGGATTTCTTTGGAAATCTAATCATTGTTTTTTGTAATTTACCCACATGGAGATCCGTAAATTCCGTTCCGAATACAAGCTTGAGCTGATCCCTGCTTCGCACCAGGGGATTGCCCTTGGAGACCTGGTATGGGACCCCATCCTGGGGCCGCCGGATTTTTCAAGGAAAGGCATGCCCAACCCCATTTACCCGGCCTTCCTCGATGCAGCCCTGATTACCGACTCAGAATGGAAGGCATTCAGAAGAGAATGCCAGGAAACTGAGATGGTGGAGGCGCAGTTCGCTACCAGGAACGTGGATGTGAATGTGGAATTTATCAGCGATCTTCAACATCCCAAGATCGGCCGGATCAGCGGGGACTTCAAAACCGAAAAGGTAAGCAAGTTTACGTTTGGCAATTTGCAAATGCGCGAAATGGACGATCTCATACGCATTAAAATCGACAGATTTCTGGAACAAATGAAAGCCACCCGCTGGAAGGAATACGATGGCAGCATCCGACGGGTCTATATGATCACCGAACTCTATTATGGCACCATCCGGATGGTCATTGAAAAAAAGTTCAGCACTGAGCTCGAGAACGTTCTTGATAAAGTGGAAGTTCAGGCATCTGTGGTATCAGAGGGGAGCCATGCAGTGGAGTACGAATTCTCGCACGACAATGTCCCCTTTGCCATGCGCATCGAACGTGTGCGCAACTTCAATGGCTGATGATCTTCAGCACATCCTTCAGATGATCCACCTTGAAATACCGGTCCGATTCAGGTTCTCCTTCCACCTCCTCATGGGCCCAGGTGGTATGGAACGGGACATAGATTCCCCAGGACCCCAGCTCCAGCGGAGGGATAATATCTGACTTCAGAGAATTGCCTATCATTAAAAACTCCTCCGGCGATATATCCAGGTGCTTCAGCAGCTGGATATAGTGCTGCTCCTTTTTATCGCTCATCACTTCGATGTGATGAAAGTAATCTGAAATGCTGGACTTGCGCATTTTACGCTCCTGGTCGAGCAAATCCCCTTTGGTGGCCACAATCAGCCTGTAACGGGGAGCCAGCCGTTGCAGTACAAATTTTACATCTTCAAGCAGCTCAATGGGTCTTTCCAGCATGGACTTCCCGATGCCAATGATCCTGCTGATGGTGCTGGATCTTAATGTCCCATTGGTCAGTTCAATGGCGCATTCCACCAGGGAAAGCATGAATGCCTTGATGCCATAGCCATAGAGTTCAAGATTGGCCATTTCGGTTTTGAAGAGCGCCCCGGCTATGTTCCCCCTGACACCATAAGCCGTGAGCAGATCCACAAATTCCATCTCAGCTTCCCTGTAATAGGGTTCATTCACCCACAGGGTATCATCTGCATCAAAACCTATGACCTTGATTCCTTTTATCATCAGATTCCGGGTAAAGCTGACAAATTTAGTGATTTGCGGAGAGCGGACCCAGATCCCGCGGAAAGATTTCTTCATAGGTGGCCGTCAGACTTTTCATGGTCAACAGTGAACCCGGTGGGTCCCCTTCGAAAAAACCAAGACCCGTAAGCCTCCCGCTGATGGTAGATCCTGAATCGATATCCAACGACACGATCCTTCCCAGAGGGCCCTCCCTGCGCAGGCAGAGATCATTGTCAATGAAATGATAGTGCTCCTGACGGTTGGATTGGATGAAGCGCTTTAACTTCAATACGGGTGTATGTCCATGCACCACCAAATTTCCTTTCCAGCCCTCAGGTGAAGCGTTGAAAAATGCATCCCTGACCCACAAAAAGGAATCATCCTGTCCCAGCTGTTTCTCGACCAGATAACGCCGCAGCTCGCGGTAATTTTGCAAGCTCTCATGGTCAGACACGGGCACAGTAGGTGAGATACCCGCGTGCACTGCCAGAATCTTCATGGTGTTTTGCAGTCGAATGGCATGGCTCAGGCGGAGCCTATGAAAAAAATCCAGGTACACCGTTTCCATCTGAGACTGAAAGCTGAAAAAACTGGTGAACCCAAAGGAATGGAGGGTGGCTTCCGCACCGTTGAAATACCAGAGCTCCATGGGATTGTATCCAAAGCCCGAATCCTCGATGGCATTCAGCATCATCCACTCGTGGTTACCCATCAGGCAAACGCTGGGCACCTCCAACCCCAAAATCCTGTCTACCACCTCTTTGGAATGAGGTCCCCGGTCGATATAATCGCCCAGAAATACGATCTCTGTGGGTTCGTAGGTCAGGATTTGTTCGAGCAGCCTGTCAAGCAGGCGGATCTCCCCGTGAATATCTCCAATAATCCAGTAATTCTTCATATTCCCGCAACATTGAAAGTACAATAAATTTATATTTTTGCCCCATGCGACTTTCAAAAAACCAGCGATTCGGACTGATCACCTTTTTCGTGCTGATCATTGCTGCCTACCTTGTCACCACTGAACCCTGGAAAAAGAATGGCAGACAGGTGCAGACCTCCATGAATCCGGAAACCCCTCCGATGGAGATCACCATTGCCTGGGATCATCTTTCCACAGGCTATCCGCTGGCACTCACCGCCGATACCGTCCTGAGTTATGCGGGTTTCGACCTGGCTTACAACGAGCAATATGAGCAAGCCGCCTGGGTGGCCTATGTACTGACCAGGGAAGAAGTAGAATCGGGCAACATCGGGCGGACGGATGACTTCAGACCCGATCTCAACCTCCTAACTGGTTCAGCCTCATTGGCAGATTATCGTGGATCCGGATTCGACCGTGGTCATCTGGCTCCTGCCGGGGATATGCAATGGGACGCCAGAGCCATGAGTGAATCCTTCCTGATGTCAAACATGAGCCCGCAGGCCCCGGCCTTCAACCGGGGTATCTGGAGAAAACTGGAAACCGAGGTCAGGAATTGGGCCCTTGAAAAGGACAGCCTCTATGTCATTACTGGACCGGTCCTTTCTCCCATCGACAGCCTGATTGGGGAAAACAAGGTGGGAATACCTCAGTATTATTTCAAAGTACTGGTAGACCTTTCGCCTCCCGACCATTCATTCATAGCTTTCCTGCTTCCCAACACCGGTTCCTCCGACTCCCTGCATCGATTTGCGATTACGGTGGATTCCCTGGAAAAAGTGACCGGATATGACTTTTTCGCCACAGCCCCGAACCAGGCTGTGGTGAACTGGCTGGAGAAGGAAATCGATCTGACCAGCTGGGATTAAAGTGAAAGATTTTGCATACATAGCATTCTATGACCTGGACCACACCATCCTCAAGGGCAACAGTGCCACTGCCCTGGTGGAGGAGTCCAGAAAAAGGGGGTTGATGAGCTCTGCTCAATACCGCCATGCAGTGTGGCTTGCCATCCTCTATAAATTGAATATTGGGGATCCCGCCACCATGATCAACCGAATGCTGTCATGGCTGAACGGCCTGAGGGAAAGTGAGATCAAACGCTTGTGTCATAAGATTTATCACGCCCACATCAAGTTTACCATCCGGCCTGAGGTGCTTGAAAGTTTTAAAATGCACCGCGCAAAAGGCGCTGCAGTGGTCCTTCTTTCATCAGCTACCTCGCCCATCTGTGAACCGGTGGCCGATCACCTGGAGCTGGATGGGCTGATATGTACCCACCTGGAAACACTAGATGGAGCATTTACCGGACGTACCCATGGTAAACTGGTCTATGGCGCAGAAAAGAAGGAGCGGATGCTCGGCTTTTGCCATGAGCATGAAAGTGATGCTTCCGACGCCTGGTACTATGGTGATTCCCACACCGACCGCTATGTGATGGAAGCTGTGGGAAATCCAGTGGCTGTTTCGCCCGACAGGCGATTAAAGAAAATCGCCATGCGTGAAAAATGGCCCATCCTGGTGGATGACAGATAAAAGGAATCACACCCAGGCAAATGACCCTGACCCAAAGATACATCACAGCCCATAAAGTGGCCTTCATGAACAAATTGCCTTATCGTCCGTTCAATATTCAAATAATCCTATAACTACCATGAATAAGAAATCAGGTTCACCATCGGGAAATGCCATGTTTCATCCCGAAGCATCGGTTGTCAAACGCGCTCGCATCAAGGATTACGACAAGCTTTACCGGGAATCCATCACAGACCGGGAGGGATTCTGGGCCAGGGAAGCGGAAGAGTTAAGCTGGTATCAGAAATGGGACCGTGTACTGGACGATAGCAACAAACCTTTTTATAAGTGGTTTACCGGGGGAAAAACCAATGTGGTGGCCAATGCCATTGACCGTCATCTGAATTCTGCCACACGAAACAAACTGGCCCTCATCTGGGAAGGGGAACCAGGAGATATGAGAACCTATTCCTATTTTGCCCTCAACAGGGAGGTCTCCAAATTTGCCAATGTGTTGAAGGCCATGGGGGCCAAAAAGGGCGATATCATCACCATCTACATGCCCCAAATCCCAGAGATCATCATCGCCATGCTGGCCTGTGCCAAGATCGGTGCAGCGCACAGCGTGGTATACGGCGGATTCAGCGTGGAAGCCCTGGCAGAGCGAATTGCCGATGCTAACAGCTCCATCCTGATCACTGCAGCTGGGGGATACCGTCGGAGAAACCACACCCAGCTCAAGGCCATTGCAGATGAAGCCATGCAGCGTTCCCCCACCATCAATGTGTGTATTTCGGTAAAACGAACGGGCGAGGAATGCTACATGGAGAACGACAGGGACTTCTGGTGGCACGATCTGATGGCCATGCCCATCGCCTCCCCCATATGTGCCACAGAAGAAACAGATGCCGAAGATCCCCTGTTCATCCTCTATACCAGTGGAACCACGGGCAAACCCAAGGGCCTGATCCACACCCATGGAGGGTATTCAGTATATGCTTCAAGTACCTTTAAGTATGTGTTTGATATTCAACCTGATGACAGATGGTGGTGTGCAGCCGATCCGGGTTGGATCACCGGGCATTCTTACATCGTATACGGACCTCTGATCAATGGGGCTACCACCCTGTTGTACGAAGGAGCCCCCAACCACCCTTATCCAAACAGGTGGTGGCAAATGATCGAAAAATACGGTGTTAACGTTTTTTACACGTCACCCACCGCCATCAGGGGACTCATGCGCTATGGGGCCTCCTGGGCCGACAAACACGACCTCAGTTCCCTCCGGCTACTGGGATCGGTGGGGGAGCCCATCAATCCGGAAGCCTGGCTCTGGTACCATGAGGTAATCGGTAAGAACAAATGCCCCATCATGGATACCTGGTGGCAAACCGAGACCGGCGGCTTCATGATCACCCCCCTGCCCATTACCCCCTTGAAACCCGGATCGGCCACCCGGCCTTTTTTCGGCAACGAGATGTCTGTGGTGGATGAATCGGGCAAAGAAGTGGGTCCCGGCCTGGAAGGCAACCTGGTCATCAAAAATCCCTGGCCCGGGATGGCCAGAACCATCCTGGGAGATCCCGATCGTTTCATTGAAAAATACTGGAAAGCCTACAAGAAACAGGGCTGGTACCTCACTGGCGATTCAGCCAAAGTGGATGAGGATGGATATTTCTGGATCATTGGACGGAACGATGATGTGTTGAAGGTGAGCGGCTACCGCCTGGGATCGGCCGAAATAGAAAGCGCCCTTGTAAGTCATGCCTCGGTGGCCGAGTCTGCCGCCATAGGTCTGCCCGACAACCTCAAAGGCAACATCATCCACGCCACCGTGATCCTGAAACAGGGGTTTACGGCGTCAGATGATCTGGCCAATGAACTCAAACAGCATGTGGCCAGCGAAATTGGCCCCATTGCCAAACCTGCCTTTATCGTATTTGCCGAGTCGCTGCCTAAGACACGCAGCGGAAAAATCATGCGAAGGGTGTTGAAAGCCAGGGCCCTGGGGCAGGAAGAGGGAGACCTGACCACCCTGGAAGAATAGATTTCAGAATTCTGAAAAGAATCAGCCTGGATTTGATGGTAAATTTATAACTTCGGTCCTCTCAACCGTTATTTACCATCATGAACATCATTGAACTTACCAATGTCAGCAAGGTATTCGGAACGGTGGTGGCTGTAAACAAGCTTTCACTGGAAGTCCCCAAAGGAAGCATTTACGGTTTCATCGGGCCCAATGGCTCCGGAAAAACCACCACCATCCGCATGATTATGAAGATCATGTACCCCGATGCGGGCCAACTCCTGATCAATGGTCAGGACGACCAATTCGAACGCCTGAAGAACGTGGGCTACCTTCCGGAGGATCGCGGACTGTATAAAAAGATGAAAATCGGGGAGCTTCTGCAGTTTCTCGGAGAGTTGAACGAAGGGACCGATCTACCCAACCGAATCAATTATTGGCTGGAACGCCTTGAGCTTAAAGAATACAAGGACAAAAAGGTGGAGACCCTCAGCAAGGGCATGCGGCAAAAACTGCAGTTCATTGCCACCATCCTGCATGAGCCCCAACTGATCATCCTGGATGAACCCTTCAGCGGACTCGACCCGGTGAACGCCGATATGATGAAGGACATCATCCTCGAGC
>CBDTYO010000030.1:0-17142 GCA_965364615.1 uncultured Bacteroidia bacterium | reverse complement strand
ATGTGCCCCCGGAACCCGGAGAGGCAGAAGAAGGTGGGGAATACAGCGGGCCCACCACCATCACCTATGAATTCCTGGAGGAACCGCTCAACAGGGGCAAAGTGAAACTTACCATACCGGTCTACCGTTGCCAGGGATCCGGCGTAGTCAGGGTGCAGGTGGTTGTGTCTCCCGACGGAAGCGTGCGTGAAGCAGAGGTACTGGAACCCATTGAAGGGTCCGACAGGATTTGCTTTGCCGACGCAGCCCTGGCTGCAGCCCGTTCTTCACAATTCAGAATTGAACTGAGCGGGCCCGCCAAACACAGGGCGGTGATCACCTATTCCTTTGTGGCCCAGTAGACCTGGCGAAGGTCGGAGCTTAGTGCTCTTCATACAGCCGGTGGGCTGTTTCAGCCATTCCATTCAGGTCCTGATCCAACATACACCTGAAGTGTTTCCTGGGACAGCGATCATGTCCTATTTTGGAACAGGGCCGGCAGGTAAGGCCCAGTACCTCATACTGCACCGAACCGGGATCCGGCCGGTAGGGATACATGCCGAAGCGGGGGACCGTATTGCCCCAGACACTGATGATGGGCTTTTGAAAGGCGGCACCTATGTGCATCAATCCGGTATCGTGGGTGATCAGCACTTTGGCCTGCTTCACCAGTGAGGCCGATTGATGAATGCTGTATCTGCCGCAGCCATTGAGGATGTTTTTACCGGGCCAAGCGGAAAGCATGGCTTGGCCTGTGGCCTGGTCACCCGGTCCCCCGAGAATGATCACCGGGTGATGAAGTTTTCCGCACAGTTCCACCAGGGATTCTGCTGGAAGCATCTTGGTGGCATGCTGAGCCCCGATGGCGATACCGATGAAGCCCTTCCGGAATTCGGGTGGCAGGGATTCTGGCCTGATCTCTTCCCCCTCCGGAATGAAATAATCCAGCCCCTGGGAATCCCGTTCCGAAATGAAAGTCCCGATGGTATCCAGATTTCTGTCCACCATGTGCCGCTCGGGAAGGCGGTCCAGCTTGAAATTCACATAAAGCCACTTTTTCCAGTTAAGCTTATGTACGGTGAAATCCATCCTTTTCAGACCCCATTTGATCCTGGCTGAGCGGGCATTGTGATGCAGGTCAATGATGTAGTCGATCTCCTCGTTTCTCAGGGTGCGAAGGCAGGATCTCATGTCCCCGTCAAAAGCGTGAATATGGTCAATGTAGGGATTGGCTTCCAGCAGGGAGGCGTAGTTCTTTTTTGTGAGGTAATGGATCTCAGCGTCCTCCACTTGTTGTTTCAGGTGCCGCACCACAGGAGAGGTCAGGACGATATCCCCAATGGAGCTGAATCGGACAAGCAGGAATTTCACCATTTACATGAGGTCTCTGAAGAAAAGGATCAGGGCCACCCAATATTCGGTGTTGTTTTCGTTTTTTTCAGAAAAGGATTCGGTGCCCCGTTTCCCTTCCCCCCGTTTGGGCTCAAACAGGGTCAAATAATCTTCCCCAACGCCTGAAGCCAGCTCGCTTATGTAGGGGATTTCAGCCTTGCTGGCGGTTACAAATACAGGTTTCTCCAAGCCTTCGATCCTGTCCTGTATTTTGAGTGCCGGCATAAAGTATTCCCCCGGACTGAGGGCCACCGCAGCGCGGACATGCTCATTTTCGGCGGCGATTTTCAGGCTCAGAGACCCGTTGGCACCGCTGCCAAACAGAATGACCGGGAATTCGGATTTTCCTTGAATATATTCGATGGCAGCTGCCACATCCATGCCCAGCTCTTCCACTCCGGCAGGGCACCTGCTTTCGCGGCATCGCCTGGCAGTCTCATTGGACACATGGCTATTGTTTCCGCCGTTTCTGAGATCCACGGCCAGGCAGTTATAATCAAGCTTGCAGAGCCTGCGGGCAATGGTATGATATTCCCCGCGGCTGGAACCCTGTTCATGAAAAAGCAGGATGTAGGGAAAGTCGGGGTCAGTGATGTACTCATCGGCGGTAATTTCCAGGCTGTCGGCAGCGGTTAGGGTGATGGTTTTTACCCGGACCACATAAAAAGAGCTGAGGATCCACGCCAGGAGAATGGTGCATGCGAAAAATGCAACACTTCGTGAAAGGTCCTTCCAATGGCTATGTCTTTGCTGTTTCTGCAAGAACAATGATTTTATTGTTTTTTGCTTCAATCACTCCCCCGTCTACCTCAAAGAACAGGGCAGTGCCCTTTTGATCCACAATTCTGATCTGGCCTTTGTCAAGGGTGGAAATAATCGGGGCGTGGTTCCTGAGAATCTCAAAAGACCCTTTGGAACCGGGTACCTGGATCAGGTCCACTTCTCCCGAGTACAAATTTTTATCTGGTGCAATGATCTCAAGCAGCATGTTCCTTTAAGCTTTGGTATCGGCAAGTAATTTTTTGCCCTTTTCAATGGCTTCTTCAATGGTCCCAACCATGTTAAAGGCTGCTTCCGGATACTCATCCACTTCACCATCCATGATCATATTGAAACCCTTGATGGAATCTTCTATATTCACAAATACCCCCGGGGTTCCGGTAAACTGCTCTGCCACATGGAAGGGTTGTGAAAGGAACCTGGCCACACGACGGGCCCTGTGAACCACCTGCTTGTCCTCTTCCGAGAGCTCGTCCATGCCCAGAATGGCAATGATGTCCTGTAGTTCGTTGTAACGCTGCAGCAACATTTTAATGCGCTGAGCGGTGTTGTAGTGCTCTTCCCCCACTATCTCTGCTTTCAGGATTCTGGAAGTGGAATCAAGGGGGTCCACGGCCGGGTAAATCCCCAGGGCCGAGATTTTACGGCTTAGCACGGTTTGGGCATCCAGGTGGGCAAAGGTGGTGGACGGTGCCGGGTCCGTCAGGTCATCTGCCGGCACATAGATGGCCTGGATGGAGGTAATGGAACCCCGTTTGGTGGAAGTAATCCGTTCCTGCATAAATCCCATTTCCGTAGCCAGGGTGGGCTGGTAACCTACTGCTGAAGGCATGCGGCCAAGCAGCGCAGACACCTCCGAACCAGCCTGGGTAAACCTGAAAATATTATCCACAAAGAAAAGGATGTCTTTTCCGCCGCTCTCTTCATCCCCGTCCCGGAAAGTCTCTGCCACTGTCAGGCCGGAAAGGGCCACCGTGGCACGGGCTCCGGGAGGCTCATTCATTTGTCCGAAGACCAGGGTGGCCTGGGATTTTTCCAGCTCTTCGCGGTCTATCAGATCCAGGTCCCAGGATCCTTCCTCCATGCTTTTTTCAAAGGCCTTGCCGTATTTGATGACACCCGATTCGATCATCTCCCGAAGCAGGTCGTTTCCTTCCCGGGTTCTTTCACCCACGCCGGCAAATACGGAGATACCTGCATATTTCTTGGCAATGTTGTTGATCAGTTCCATGATGATCACCGTTTTGCCCACACCGGCACCCCCGAAGAGACCGATTTTACCTCCCTTGGCATATGGCTCCAGGAGATCAATCACCTTGATTCCGGTGAGCAAAACCTCCGTTTCTGTGCTCAGGTTTTCATAGATGGGTGGTGGATTGTGTACCTGGTATCCCTGGCTGGAATCCACCTTGCCTATGCCATCAATGGCCTCCCCAACCACGTTGAGCAAGCGGCCTTTTACCGTATCTCCCTTGGGCATCTTGATTTGCATGCCAGTGGCAACTACTTCCATGCCACGTTGAAGGCCATCCGTGGAATCCATGGCAATGGTCCTGATGGTGTGTTCCCCCGTGTGCAGCTGACACTCCACAATGAGTTTTTCTCCACCCTCTCTTTCTATTTCCAGAGCCTCATGTATTTTTGGGAGATTTTCACTGAATTCTTCGAAACTCACATCCACCACAGGGCCAATCACCTGTAAGATTTTTCCAATTTTTTTTGCCATAGGGAGAAAACGGATTATGCGGTAAAAATTGTTTATTTTAGACGAACAAATTTAGCACTTTTTTAACGCTATCAATCTATTTTAGCAAGAAAGTTGGCGCCTCAGAGCCTGATCGTTTTATGCCCGAAAAATGAAACCAGTTCAGGTTTAATCCCGTAAACTAAGATTTCAAACCGTAGCCTCTGTGAAATTCATCCCAAGCCTGAAATTGTTTTTTCTGATGGTAAGTTTTTCCCTTCTGGCCGGGGTACATGCCTCCGGACAGATACACAGGATTGGCGCCGGTTTTTCATTTGCCACGGGCACCAATTTTAATTTTGGGGAGACGGGAAATCCTGGTTTGTTTGTGAAGACCTGGCTGGCTGTAAACAAGGCAAGTACACTCCACGTGGTTCCTTCGCTGACGGCTTACAACCGCTATAAGCGTTCCACCGGATACTCGATTCTGACCAACCACATGTTTCATGGGGATCTGGACTTCCAGTATACATTTTACAGGGAAGGGACCGTGAAGGCCACAGCCTTTGGAGGGGGGAATGTGACCTATCTGGTATCCAGGTATGAACCCCTGGTGGTGGTCAACAATGACATCACCGATGCCAGCGATCTTGCCTTTGGACTGAATCTGGGTGCAGGTCTGGAGTTAAGAATGGCACCCAAATGGGATTTCAATGTCAGTGGAAAATACATCTTTTCTGAGTATTCCCAGTTCATAATTTCGGTGCAGGCAGTATACTTTTTTAAAAGCAGGCGCAGGGCCTACAGCAGATGATTTTTTTATATCTTTAGTCACTTTATATTGAGTATTAACCAGTTTCAGAATTGAATTACTATGGCAAGCTTAAGTTTTTTACTTGGATTGGTACCCAGTACCGAAAAGGTGGAAACGGCAGACGACAAAATCAGGGCTGATTTTCAAGCGTATAAAGAGTATGAAAGCTCGGAGGAACTGAAGCATTTTCTGGAACTTGAAAAGGAGGTGAAATCCAGTGCTTTTTTGGTGCGGAAGAAAAAAGCAAAGAAGAAAAAAGCGGACTATCTGGAGTCTGAGGAGTACCAAAAGCAAACCGAATATGATGTACTGAAGAAATCCGATAAAGTAGTCTGGTATTTTAAGACCAAAAAGAAATACCCTTTCAAAGAGATTGAAAAATGGAACCTGACTTTCAATGAGAATTTTAGAAAGGGAAAGTTAGACACCTCCAAATGGATGACCAGGTATTATTGGGGGGACAAGACCATGGACCGTTCCTTTGTCCTGGAAGATGACAAGAGTTTCATCACCGATGGAGACAACATTGAGTTTTATGACAACAAGGCCCGCATAGTGACCAAGGCCCAAAAATCACAGGGACTTGCCTGGAGGGCTGAGCAAGGATTTGTCAATCAGGATTTTGACTTTACCTCGGGCTTGCTTAGCACAGCCAAAAGCTTCAGGCAGAAATATGGCGTATTCACAGCCAAGGTGAAAATGGCCGGCAGCTCGGTAGCTCAGTCATTCTGGATGGTTTCAGACACCATGCTGCCCCACGTGGATGTGGCCCGTTTCGAAAACGGAAAACTCTATGCCAATTACTTCTGGGGCAACAGCCAGTCTGCTCATAAGTCCCTTTCCAAAACCGGAGGAACCAAGTATGCCGATGAGTATTTTATTTATTCCCTGGAATGGACCCCCAATAAACTGACCTGGAAAATCAACGGCAAGGTATTTAAAACCCAGACATCGGGAGTACCCCAGGAAGAAATGTACATCAACTTCTCCACCAACCTGAAGAAAGATGCCTCCGAAAGCGGACTTCCTTCAGCCATGGAGATTGACTGGATCAGGGTATACAAGCTCAAAGAATAAGGCCCGCTCAATAGCCGGCAGCCTGACCATCTTTTCTGGATTCTGAAGCCCCAAAATAGACCTGGTTTTCTTTGTCCCATAAAATGGCCTGGTAACCTCCATATCCTCCCACGGAATATTTGACATCGTGTCCGCGCCGCACCAGTTCCCTGATGTTTTCATAAGGAATTCCTGATTCCAGGTTCACTACCCCTCCATCGGTCATTTTGCTGCCCGTAGGCTGTGAAGACCCGTCGTGCCGGATGCGCGGGGCATCTCCCGCTTCCTGCAGGTTCATCCCAAAATCTACCATGTTCACCACGATCTGCGCATGGCCCTGTGGTTGCATGGATCCGCCCATGACGCCAAAACTCATCCAGGGAGAACCATCCTTGGTAACAAAGGCTGGAATGATGGTATGGAAGGGGCGCTTTCCGGGTTCGTATACGTTATAATGTCCTTCCTCCAGGGTGAATAGCTCTCCCCGGTCCTGCAGAATGAAACCCAGTCCGGGGGGACACATCCCCGAGCCCATTCCCCTGTAGTTGCTCTGAATCAATGAGACCATATTTCCCTGTTCATCGGCCACTGTCATATAGATGGTATTCCCCTGCTCCAGTTCTCCAGCATCCAGCCTGCGGGAAGCCCGGTCGGGCCGGATCAGTCCCCTTCGTTTGGCCGCATATTCTTTGGAAATAAGTTCTTCCACCGGCAGGTCGTTGAAGTCAGGATCGGCATAATATTTGGCCCTGTCCTCAAAGGCCAGCTTTTTGGCTTCCACGAAATGATGGATGTATTCACTGCTGCCAAAACCCATGGAGGCCACATCGTATCCTTCCAGGATATTCAGGATCTGCAGGGCGGCAATGCCCTGACCGTTGGGGGGAAGCTCCCACACATCATATCCGCGATAGTTGGTGCTTACCGGCTTTACCCATTCAGAGGTGTGGCCGGCAAGATCTTCGTAGCTAAGGAAGCCTCCCTGTTCCTTCATAAAGGCATCGATGATGCGGGCAATCTCCCCTTGATAAAAAGCCTCCCTGCCACCCTGGGCAATAAGCTCCAGGGTATTTGCCAGGGCCAGGTTTTTAAAAATCTCGCCTTTGGCAGGTGCCTTCCCCCCTGGCATGAATACCTCACTCACATTGGGGTATCTGCTTAATGACCTGGCATTTCCGGCCCAGTAATAGGCGATCACTTCGCTCACGGGGAATCCTTCCTTGGCATAGGTGATGGCGGGTTTCAGGATTTGATCCATGCCCAGGGTACCAAATTTCCTGTGCAGTTCAAACCATCCGTCCACGCAACCCGGAACGGAGACCGGTAAGGGGCCATAGGAAGGTATCTTTTCATAGCCATTTTCCTGGAAGTATTCCAGGCTGAGCGATCGGGGAGATCTTCCACTGGCATTCAATCCATATAGCTGACCGCTTTTTGCTTCCCAGACGATGGCAAAAAGATCTCCACCAATGCCATTGCTGATGGGTTCGACCAGTCCGAGCACTGCATTGGCCGCAATGGCTGCGTCGATGGCATTTCCCCCGGCTTTCAATATATCCAGAGCCACCTGGGTGGCGAGCGGCTGACTGGTACATGCCATTCCATGTTGTGCGATTACCTCCGATCTGGTGGCAAAGGCTTCCCCGGTGATCCGGTCCTGCGACCAAAGAAAGTGCGACAACAGAATACATCCCAGGCCAATGATATAGCGTTTCATAGCTTAATTTTGTGTGTTGGTTAGAGGCAATATGCAGAACAAAATACAAAAAATCCTGTCCACTCCGCGAAACGCCAAAGGCAGTTCTTCTGATTTAAAAGGGCCAGAAACGGGGGATCACCAGCAAAGAGATCAACAAGGCCAGGATATTGAGGGGCAGCCCGATTTTCCAGTAATCTGAGAACTTGTAATTGCCTATGCTTTGTACGATCAAATTCGTCTGGTAGCCAATGGGGGTGGAAAAGCTGGCTGAAGCCGCAATGCATATGGTGATGAAAAAGGGCCTGGGATCCACACCAAGCTGCGTGGCAGCTGCATAGGCTATGGGAAAGGTGATGGCAGCCGCTGCATTGTTGGTAATGATCTCTGTAAAAACGTTGGTGATGATGAAGATGGCTGCCAGCACTCCCAGGGGACCGAATCCTTTGGAGATATTGATGGTGGAGCGGGCAATGAAGTCGGCGGCTCCAGAATTCTGGAGCGCACGGCTTATCCCAATGGCGCAGGCAATGGTAATCAGCACATCCCAGTTGATGGGTTTGGTGTATTTTTTGGGGGTGAATATCTTCATGCTGGCCATCAGAACGACCGTCACCGCAGCAAAAAAGAACATGTCAAATTCGTTTTTTACCTCGATGGGGATCCATCTTCCGGCAGTGGCCCCGGCAATCATGATGAAAACCAGGCCCATGGCGATCCATCTCCGCCGGCGATCCTTGGAATCATCCATCTCTCCAATTTCAGTGGCCATGTAAAATACCCTGGACTCGCCCCAGTAACGGGTGAAATCCTCTGTGGCCAGCAACATCAGGTTGTCGCCTGCTTTCAGTTTCAGGTTATCAAGGTTGGTGGTGATGCGCTCCCCGTTCCGGTGTACGGCCATGACCACGGCATTGTAGTGACCAAAAAAATCAAATTCTCCAAGGGTGCGCTGTATGCCGGGGAAGCGTGGTGCAATGACCACTTCCACCTGTCGGAGCGACTTTTTCAGAAAATCAGGATCCGCGTTATCCAGTGCTTTCAGCTTTACATTGGTGGATTGGGTCAGGTAGCCCACATCTTCCGACCTGCCGCCTATGATGAGCTTGTCATCAGCCTCCAGAAGGAAGGGTGAGTTGGAGATGCGGATGTGCTTTCCATCCCGGATCACAGTTCGGACTATGAATTCGGTGAGACCTGGCAGCCGCCGTTTTTCGATCTCCTTGCCCGCCAGGCTGGATCCTTTGGGAAGATACAGATCAAACAGGTACTCGCGGGTATCGTTGGGAAAACTGAAACGGGGAATCTTTTCTCCCGGAAGAAGCCGGTTGGAGAATATATTCATGTAGATGAAACCGAAAAAGACGATGAAGAGTCCCACTTTGGCCAGCTCAAACATGCCCAGGCCTGCCATGCCGCGGTCGAGCATCATGCCATGCACCAGGAGATTGGTGGAGGTACCGATCAGGGTACAGGTTCCCCCAAAAATGGTGGCATAGGAAAGGGGAATCAGAAATTTTTGAGAAGGCATGCTCAGTTTGTCGGCCCATTTTTTCAGCATGGGCGCAAAAATGATCACCACCGGAGTGTTATTGAGAAAGGCTGAGATGGCCGAAACCGGGATCATGATCTGCATCAGGAGCCGGGGGATGGGTTTCCGCTTTTTGGGAAGAATAATCCTGGCCATGCGGTTCAATACACCCGACTCCTTGACTCCTTCACTCACCAGGAACAAAAGGGCCACGGTAATCATCCCCTTGTTGGAAAATCCTGACAGGGCCTCATCGGTCGTCAGAATATCGGTCACCATAAAAATCACCAGCGCTGAAAAAAGGATCAGACCCGGTCGCATAATCTCCTTGATCAGTGCTGCGATCATGAGGAATATGACTCCAATGGCAATGTAGGCGGAGATCGTCATGGTTGTTCCCTTATGTCTGACCAGCGTGGCATACGCTTTACAGCAGGTTTAGGGCCGTAAAAAACATCGTCCAATTTAATGGCCAGACGCCGGAAAACCAAATTATTTTTGATGCCCCAACGGATGAAGTGGTGAAAAGCGTTGTCGGGATGGCTATAGGGACATACAGATATGCACCTTCCGCAGTCGGTCCCCGAAGTGGTCCAGAAATGATAACATCGCTCGGAATTGATCCTCCAACGGTCCACTCCCCCTATCCTGGACCTTGGTCCCTCCGGGATGGCTGCTGCCGGACAATTCCGCGCACATTTCTGGCAATGGTGACAAAAATCCAGGGTGCTGCGATCCGGTGTTTCCTTCTTCACGGGAAGGAGCAGGTTGGTGGTCACCACTGAAATCCTGACCCGCGGACCCAGATCCGGGGTCATGAGCAGTCCCATGCGTCCGATGGTGCCAAGCCCCGCATCCACCGCTACCAGGGGACAAATTACCTCGTAATTGCCGTCAATGTGCGCCGTGGCGTCATATCCCAGTTCCCTGATCCAGGCTGCCAGCTTCAGGGCAAGAATCCCGGATCTCAGGTATTGCTCCGAGGATTCCATGACCGAACTGCCCTGGGGGGCTGACTGCATCATTCGGTGATCCATCTCTACGGTGATGGCTATTGCGTGGCTGTGATCTTTTTTAATGACTTGCCCGGAACGATGGCCCCTTCCTTTGTGGGAATAGAGGTGGTAATCCTGCAGGGGGGTAAAACCCACCGCATGTGCCCCTGTTTTCCTGAGCCATGAACGAATGAAAAGTGCCGTTTGACGGGGATCTGTCCGTTCCCGGCTTTTTTTCGCTGTCTTTTTTTGCTTGTCCGGAACAGGATCAGGGCCATGGGTGAGTTCCCCCAGAAATTCAATGATTTCGAAATTGGCCTTGGCGGCTGCAAAGCTTCCCGGATCATAATATTGTGCTTTCTGATTGAGCAGTCCGGGAGCTTTCCGCGAACGATCATCTGCTTCACGCAGCCCTGGATTTTTTTGATAAAAGGCATGGTATTCGGGGGTTCCCGGTTTCAGCAACCTCCTCGATAGCACCGCATCAGATTCATGCACCCTCTGGTCAGGGGGCTGGTAACCATAAGACCGGGCTCCTTTCAGGGGAAGAAAAAAGACGATTCCTAATGCCAAAACAAGGCAGAGAAGGATAATAAACAGCATCAAGCTCTAGTAACAATTCCAGTATGAGACTCCTCCGTCTGGAAGTGTTTCGAGTGGCTCATTCTCTTTATCTTTCAGTTCATCACCACACAGCAGCAAAGGGGTGCCATAGGTTTTATTCCCATCTTTGTCCTCCGTAACAAGTTCACAGGACCCGCATTCTTCCACGATATCGCAGGCAGGAAGAATACACATGGCCAGCACCACCACTGTTGCCAAAACTATTTTTCGTGTTCTCATGAAGTTACATTCTGTTCTGCTGCAAAATTACAACAAGCAGCAGGGATATTCAATAAGATATACGAGGCTTTTTGACAAAACGTTTCTTCGGATTGCCTGCTTATTGTTAATTTCGGTCAATATTTTTCTTTTCCATGGCTCGAAGAAAACACAGGTTGTTGAAAATATTGGGCTGGATCCTGGCCTCCCTGGTTTCCCTGGTTCTGCTAGTGACCCTGGTATTTTATCTGGGACGGAACTTCTTCATGGAAAAGGCTGTGAGCTATCTCAATGATCAACAGCCCGGGGAGGTGCAGATGGGACAAATGAACCTGATTCCGTTTTTACACTTTCCCGATATCACCCTTCAGCTTCAATCGGTGGAATACTACGAACAAAAGATGCATTCCGATACAGCCGGAACCGACCCCATCATTTCCCTGGATAAGATCCATGTGACCCTGGATGCCCTGGACCTCATCAGGGGATCGGTCATGGTCTCTGACCTGAAACTGGAAGAGGGAAGGATCAGGCTGGAGGTGTATGAAGATTCCATCACCAACCTGGAATATGCATTGGGGATCAGGTTTGGGGAAAAGACAGAGAAAGACAGCACAGAATCTAAATCTTCGATTTCTGTGGATCTGGATGCCATCGACCTTTCCGGGATCTTGCTGGAATTGGATCACCGGGTCAGGGGGGACAGGTTCATGCTCCGGGTGAACCAGCTGGAAAGCAGTTTTTCCTATCTGACGGACCTGGTAGAGGCGGAAGTTGAACTTGATATTGATATAAACCAGGTCAAGTATCTTACAATTAATGAAATAGGAGAGAGAAATGTCAACTTGGAAGGAAGCATTCTTCTCAACTCATCCACGAAGGTGCTGGAAGTTAAACCCAGCAGTCTGAAGGTCTCCGGATTGGATTTGGAGACATGGGGCACCTACAGCTATGCCAATATCCCTTCTGTTGATTTCTCTTACCAGGCCACCAACGAGGGTCTGGAGGTGTTGAATTTTCTTTTCCGGGGGGTCCTGGATCTGGAGGAGATCGAACAGATCGGTAGTGGCACCATGCAATTGAGTGGGGAAGTGAAGGGAAATCTGGGGGAAGAGCTGCCTGTCTTCAGGATGAATGGCGAGGCCCATGAGCTTGGCTTCAGGATCAAATCACTGAACAAAGATGTCACGGGAATCTCGTTCAACGTATTTGCCACAAATGGAGGTAAACTGGACCTGAGTGAGAGTTATATAGACATTACGGGGTTTAGAGCAAGGTTTCCTGAAGGACGTATTACGGCCAATGCTACAGCAAGTAATATCAGATCACCTGAAGTAAATATCGAAGTGGATGGCAATCTGAACCTGGAGGGGATGGAACGAATGCTTAAAACAGAGAAGCTGGACAATCTGGAAGGTTCGGTGCACCTCAGCGGGGGCATCCATGGCCGCATCGACCGGCAGAATGGCGAATTTCTGAACGATGCCGGAACACTCAGTGCTTTCCTGGAAAATGTGGGTTTCGATATGCAGCGCGACAGCCTGACCAGTGACAGCATCCGGGACCTGCATGGAAGGGTATTTTTAAGGGAAAACACCCTGGGTGCGGAAAATATGGCATTGGAATACAATGGCAATCAACTTGAGGTGGGTGCCCTGACGGAAAACCTGCTGCTTTACCTCCTGGATTTTGACCAGGATGTAAAGGCCCGGATATGGGTGAATTCAGAAATCCTTAAGCTTGCCAGCCTGATCAGCGATACCGCGATCATAAAGCTCCTTGGGGAGGAAATGCGTGGTCTCCATTTTGGGGCCAGCGCATCCATCAGCGGGCGGGAGCTTGATGAATTTTTTGAGGCAGATTCCATTCCCAGGGTGGAATTGACTCTGGATAGTTTTGGAATCGAGCTCCCTTTGATGGCCGATATATCCCATTTGAGTGCCTCTCTCACTTTTGGTCCCGATACCATATCCCTCCACAATCTGGAGGGAAAACTGGGAGAAAGCGATCTGGGCTTTTCCGGACAGCTGGCCAACTATGGAATCTTGCTGAAGCAAGATTCCTCAGGAGTGTTGTCACTGGACTTTGCCTTGCATTCGGACCAGCTGAGAGCGGAGGATGTATTTACTTTCCGGAACGAGTTCCTGCTGCCTGAGACATTCTTCACTGAATTCCTGGAAGATTTCAGGATAGGTGGCAGATTGGAGTTGCCTGCCGAGGGACTGGTCCTGGATAGTGTGCCCGTCGATTTTGGACTAAGCATAGACAGCCTGGATTGGAGCTTCAGGTATTATCCCCTGTCCTTCGAGCAGTTTTTGATCAAGGTCAGGAAGATCGGAGACAGCCTGGTCATTGACGACTTTGAAGGGAGGGTGGGAGAAAGCAATTTGAACATGTCGGCCCACATAGGCAATTTTACCGATTCTCTGCTGGAGAATATGCATGGCAGCCTGGTACTTGAATCGGATCTGCTTGATTTTAATGCCCTGTTGAATTATCAATTGCCCGAGGAACTTAAGGACTCGGCCGCTATAGATAGCGCAGAGATCCGCGAACCTCCCCGCCTTGATGAGATCTCCTATCCCAGTTTCGATTTTAGGGTAGATATCGGGGAAGTGCGGTATGGAGGGCTTAATATTTACGGGATGAATGGAGGACTGCGATCGACCCGCGACAAGATATTCTTCCTCGACAGCCTCAATATATCTTCAGAGGGAGGGGGAAGTGTGGCCTTCAACGGGCATTTTAATACTTCCAATCCCCTCATGTATTCCATTGGAGCAGACTTGGAAGTGAAGGACATGGACATCAATGACATAGGGCTGCAGCTGCAGACAGGTGAAGAGACCTACTCATTGAGTGAGAACTTCAAAGGGGTCATCAGTGCAGAAGGCCTGGCGGAAATCTATGTGACCCCGGAACTCAAGGTGGATGTGTCAAACACCACGGCCATGTTCAATGTCACTGTGAATGACGGGGCCCTGATCAATTTCACACCCCTGCAGGCAGCAGGAAAGTTTCTGGACAACAGGAACCTGGATCTGGTGAATTTTGCTACCCTGAGCAACAGTTTCAGCCTGATGGATTCAAGGGTTATTATCCCGAGGATGAAAGTGGAGTCCACCCTGGGCCTGCTTTTAATAGAGGGTGAACAGGGTCTCGATGGCAGCTTTCTTTACCTGTTGCGGGTTCCCACCAAACTGGCCAGGGAGGCGGCCAAAAGCGTGATAAGTGCCGCAGATGAGAAAGAGCAGAGCAATGAGATCATGCAGATGCAAAGGGGCGATTTTATGAAAATCACAGTTTGGAGCAACGGAACAGAGTCTGATTACAAGCTTGGTGATAAGAGGGATAAGTTCAGGGAATGAGAGAGATAAGATTTGCCTTGGGCTATATGCCGCACCGGCTATGGGGGAACATTTTGCAGGCCCAGATCCTGGAGAAAGAGTCTGGAAAAGACTTTTTCACTCCCGGTGAGTATGTCCAGAACGATGAATCCACCCGTGCCTATCAGCGTTTGAGTCCCATGCAGCGTGAAGTGGTCCGTCTGATGGATGAATACAGCGACCGCAAGCTTCACCGGATTTTTTCCAGGAAGAACACCGTCAAGGCGTTTCAGGACACTGTGGAACAGGATTTCATCCGGGACCACATTCGTCCCTATATCGAAAAGCGTCTGCATCAGATGCTGGAAGTGGCCAGGGACAACCGGATCTCAGTGTTTGTAAAGGATAAGAGCAGCAAGAACATTTTCCCGGAGGATTTCATCCGCATCGAAAAGCACCCGGCCTCCCCGGTATTCACTTTTACATTGGATGGCCAGCTTTCCTATGCCCTTTACCTGATTCATGGAGAAAACCGGCTGGTCCTGAAGGACACCCCCCTGGAAATTGTAACCCACTCGCCCAATGCCATTTTGCTGGGAAACGTCCTGTACTTTATTGAAGACATCGACGGGAAAAAGCTGTTGCCATTTCTGACACGGGAAAAGGTACTCGTTCCGGAAGGATTTGAAGAAAAGTATTTTGCTTCCTTTATCCGGAACACCCTGCGCGATTATCCCACGATTACAGAGGGATTTGAGGTGATCCCCCTGGAACCCGAGCGGAAAGCAGAGCTGGTGCTGGAAATGGGACTGGCCCAGAAACCGGTATGGATCCTTTCCTTTCAATACAACAACCACAGTATATTTCCCGATAGTCCCCTGCGCCGCTTTGTCAATTACCTGGGCAAAGCAAAGGCGCATGCCTTTGAAAGATTTGAGCGGAATGATAAATGGGAGCAGGAGGTCATCGAAATGCTCAACGAGGTGGGGCTTCGTTCAAGGGATGATAAAAATTTCTCTTTACATCGGAAATTCGACCCGGAGGGGGATGGAATATACGCAGCCATCTCTTTCATGAATGAATATGCCGGATCTTTGCGTGAATCAGGCATCGGAATCCGGCAGAGGCTGAACAGGAATTACTACCTGGAGAGCATCGAACTGGATCTGGAGTCCAGAGAGAAAGAGGATTGGTTTGATGTATATGCCATGGTAAGGTTTGGGGATATAAGCTCCCCTTTCATTGCCTTCAAGGACCACATCCTGGAGGGGAGGCGGGAATTTGAATTGCCCGACGGTAAAATAGCCATCTTGCCTGAAGAATGGTTTGCCAGGTACCGCTCCATGTTTGAGTTCGGCACCCTCGACGGTGAACAGATCAGGATCCATAAGCAGCATTTTTCCGTGGTGGAAGGGCCCCTGCGAGGAATTCACTCCGGCACCCTTTCAAAACTGGAAGCACTGAACCGGGTTGAGGCGCTTCCCGAATCAGAGCTACCCTCCGGACTCCATGCCACACTCAGGTCTTATCAGGTGGAAGGCTACCAGTGGCTCACTTTTTTGCAACAAAATGGTTTTGGCGGATGCCTGGCCGATGATATGGGACTGGGAAAAACTTTACAGGCCATTGCAGTATTGCTGCGTTCGAGGGAGAGATACAAGCAGAACGGTGAGGAAAAACCCACCTCTCTGGTGGTGGTGCCCGCTTCCCTTCTGCACAACTGGGATAATGAATGCAAACGTTTTGCCCCTTCATTGAAAACACTTACCCATGTGGGGAACCAGCGGAACCGGGAGTTAAGCAATTTCTCCTACTATGATGTGGTTATTTCCACCTATCATACTGTTAGGCAGGATAGTATGGCACTATCGTCCTTTCGCTTTCATTACATCATTCTGGATGAAAGCCAGATGATCAAGAACCCTTCTTCCAAGCTCTACAATTCCATGCTGGAATTGCAGTCGGAGCACAAACTGGTGCTTACAGGCACCCCCATTGAGAATTCCCTGACCGACCTGTGGTCCCAGATCAATTTTGTGAATCCAGGATTGCTGGGGACCCTGAACTTTTTCAAACGGAGCTTTGTGCAGGCCATTGAGAAAAAGAAAGACGAAGGCCGGGAGGAGAAACTGAAGGAGCTGATCAATCCCTTTATTCTCAGGCGTACAAAGGCCGAGGTGGCTCAGGAACTGCCGCCGGTTTATGAACAGTTGCGATATGTAGACATGACCGAAGCCCAGAAACGGGTGTACGAGGAAGAGAAATCCCTGGCGCGCAACTCCATCCTGGAAAACCTGGAGGAAGCAGGACTGGACAAAACTTCCATGATGGTGCTGCAGGCGCTTACCCGATTGAGGCAGGTAGCCAACCATCCCGCCCTCCTGGAAGATTATCCGGAAGTGGATTCGGGCAAATTCCATGAGGTGTGCAGAGACATCGGGAGTGTGGTGGCCGAAGGACACAAGGTGCTGGTGTTCTCCTCCTTTGTAAAGCACCTCGACCTGCTGAAAGCCTATCTGGAGGACCAGGGCATAAAATTTGCCTACCTCACGGGCTCCAGGAACCAGCGTCAGCGCCAGGAAGCTGTGAAGGAATTCCAAAACAACAAGAACTGTCCCCTCTTCCTCATCTCATTGAAAGCAGGGGGGGTGGGACTGAACCTCACCGCAGCGGACTATGTGTTCATCCTGGATCCCTGGTGGAATCCCGCTGCCGAAATGCAGGCCCTGAACCGGGCCCACAGGATCGGTCAGGAGAACCGGGTCTTTGTCTACCGCTTCATCTCCAATGACAGCATAGAGGAAAAAATACAGAAGTTGCAGGAAAGAAAAAAGGAACTGGCCGAAACCTTTGTGACCTCCAACAATCCCCTCAGATCCCTTTCAGAAAAGGAACTGCTGGAACTATTTGCCTAGCCGAAGGATATCAAAACTTCAGCACCACTGTGGCCAGGGCTCCTCCGCTTAAAGGGGAGATCCCGAACTGAAGAGAGGTGCCGGCCTCCTTGTTCATATTCTGCCAGAGCGGCACGGCCTGGCGCGGATCGAAGCCCGCACGCGCCATGTAT
>CBDTYO010000029.1:0-17152 GCA_965364615.1 uncultured Bacteroidia bacterium | reverse complement strand
CCGCTTTGGGGCCATTACCGCCAATGGCCATGGAGAAAAGGTCCTGGGGCAGATCATGATGCTGAAAGATGCCAATTCCAACAAGGTCATTGAGGCCGTAAAGGAACGTGTGGAGGAGGTTCAGGAAACGCTTCCGGAAGGAATATTCATCAACCCGATCCTGGAGAGAAGCGAATTGATCAGCAAAACCTCCCACACCGTACTGGAAAACCTGCTGTTTGGCTGCCTGATCGTTTTCCTGATCGTGGTTCTTTTGCTGGGCAATCTGCGTTCCGGATTGGTGATCGCCAGCATCATCCCCCTTTCCCTGCTGTTTACCATTTCCATGATGTATATTTTTGGGATTGATGCCAACCTGATGAGCCTGGGGGCCCTGGACTTTGGGATTATCATCGACGGTGCGGTGATCATCGTCGAATATATTGCCATCCAGCTTACCCTGAAGCGGGAAAACCTGGATCAGGCAGGCGGGGATGACAAACAAAGCCTGATGGACAGGATCACCTTTGAGGGATCTTCGAAAATGATGAACTCGGCCATATTCGGACAGGTGATCATCCTCATTGTATTTATACCGGTGCTTTCCCTGAGCGGAGTAGAAGGCAAAATGTTCCGGCCCATGGCCCTGGCTTTCAGTTTTGCTGTGCTGGGAGCCATGTTTTTTGGGCTTACCTGGTTGCCGGTGGCTTCTTCGCTCTTCCTGAGGCCAGAGAAGAGGAAACAGTTCGGGATTACCCGGGTTATCATGAAACTGTTCTATCGCTCATACGATCCGGTCATCAAATGGTCCTATGACCACAAATGGGTCATTTTCAGCCTGGCCGTTGCTTCGCTGGTGATTACCGGAGTGGTCTTCTCCAGGATGGGTGGTGAATTTGTTCCTACCCTGGATGAGGGCGATTTTGTGATACAACCGGTGTTGAGGACAGGGACCTCCCTCTCAAAGACTGTGGATCTTACCACACGCATGGAGAATATCCTGATTGAAGAATTTCCGGAAGTGGATCAAATCGTATGCCGCATTGGTGCTGCAGAGGTTCCCACCGATCCCATGTCCATGGAGGAGATCGATATGATCATTACCCTGAAGCCAAAAGCAGATTGGGTGTCCGCTGAAAGCAAGGAGGAACTGGCCAACCGTTTTAAGGAAGCCTTGATGGTGATCCCGGGCATTGATTATGAGTTTACCCAACCCATCGAAATGAGATTCAATGAGCTGATCACCGGGGTGCGGGCCGATCTGGCCATAAAGATCTTTGGGGAAGACCTGGATATCCTGGCAGATCGAGCACAGGAGGTAGGGCGTTTGATATCGGATGTGCCCGGAGCTGCGGATGTGATTATAGAGAAAACCGCCGGTTTGCCGCAGATGAGCATCAAGTATAAACGGAACAAGGTGGCTTACTATGGCCAGTCCATTGAGGAGTTGAACAAATATCTTACCATGGCCTTTGGAGGAGCCGCTGCAGGAGTGGTGTTCGAAGGGGAAAGGCGTTTTGATCTGGTGGTGCGTCTGCAGTCTCACTACCGCAATGACATCGAGCACATCCGGAACCTTCCCGTGGAGATTTCCAATGGCAGGCAGATTCCCCTGATGGAATTGGCCGATATACATTACTCCACCGGTCCCGCAAAAATCTCAAGGGACGATACCAGGAGAAGGGTGGTGGTGAGTGTGAATGTCAGGAACCGTGACCTTGAATCGGTGGTCAGCGATATTGAAGCCATATTGAATCAGAACCTTGATCTGCCCGCCGGCTATTATATCGATTACGGGGGCCAGTTCGAGAATCTGCAGAATGCGACCAGGAGGCTCAGACTGGCAGTGCCCATTGCCCTTTTACTGATCTTTATTTTCCTGCACTTTGCCTTCAAGTCCTTCAAAGAGGCTGCCCTGATTTTCACGGCTGTGCCCCTTTCCATTGTGGGGGGCGTTTTCCTCTTGTGGATACGGGGGATGCCTTTCAGTATTTCTGCCGGCATTGGCTTTATCGCCCTTTTCGGGGTGTCGGTCTTGAACGGGATCGTATTGATCGAGCATTTGAAGGAGCTGAAGAGGCAGGGCATTTCGGATATGCGTGAACTCGTGCTGAAAGGTACCAGGGAGCGTTTACGTCCTGTATTGCTCACTGCCGGAGCAGCAGCCCTGGGCTTTTTACCCATGGCCATATCCACCTCTGCAGGTGCTGAGGTCCAACGCCCACTGGCCACGGTAGTAATAGGAGGATTGGTTACATCCACGCTGTTGACCATGCTGGCACTTCCTCTCTTATATGCCGTGGTGGATGATATCAAGGGAATCAGCCTGTGGCCTCCTAGGTTCATCAGAGGAAAGAGCCTGCCATTTATTCTCCTGTTGCTCCTTCCGGGCATGGCCCAATCGCAGACCAGGGAATTGGAACTGACCGGGGTGCTGGGAATTGCTTTGAGTAACAACAGTGAGTTAGAAGCCTACAGGCTCAGGGCAGAAGCTGAACAGGCCCTTATAAAAACCGCTTTTTCCATTGACAAAACAAGTGTTTACTACAATTATGATGAAAACAATATCGCTGCCAACAATTATCCCATAGGGGTCTTTGGAGGCGAACAGCGTTTTGATTTTCCCACTGTATACTTTGCCCAGAAGAAGGCCAACACACTGGCCTATGAGATGGCACTCAACCGATACATGGGCAAGAAAAAGCAATTATCGGGGGAGGTGTCAAAGGCGTACCTCGGGCTGGTCTATTTTCAGAAGCGGCATGACCTTTACCGGAAAGTGGACAGTCTGTACTTACATTTTTTTCAGGCGGCTCAAAGCAGCTATGCAAAGGGAGCCACTTCTTACCTGGAACTCCTGAATGCAGAGTCGAAGCACAATGAAGTGGCCGTATTGCAGAGCCAGATGCAACAGGACATAGACATTGCTTATGATCATCTCCGCACCCTGATGAACTACGATTCCGCTTTTGTGGTCACTGAGGAACCCCTTCAGATGCTGGAGCTTGAGGAGGACAGCGTGCGTTACGATCCGGGCTATCAATACCTGCAGAACGCCGGCCTGAAGCAGGATGCTGAACTAAAGGTCCACAGGCAAATGCTTCTGCCTGATGTAAGGTTGAACTATTTCAATGGCACCAACCGGTATGAGGATGCTGCCCGTTACCAGGGATTTGAGGTTGGGCTGGGGATCCCCCTGTTTTTTGGGGAGCAAAGGGCCCGGATAAAAGCTTCTCAGTACAACCTGGAAGCCAGCGCCAGCCTTCAAACGCATTACGCCCTGCAATATGAGAACAGGAGGGCCGAGCTGAAGGCTGGACTCAACAAATACCTGGCGGCCATCAGGAACTACGAGAGTACCGGGAAGCAGCTATCGGCCGAACTGGTTCGTTCAGCGCAACTCAGCTATTCCGCAGGGGAAATCGATTTTTTTCGTTTTGCGGAAAGCATGGATCGTGCAGTGGAGATAGAATTGAATTACCTGGAGAACTTATACCAATACAATCAAAGGGTGCTGGATATCAATTACCTGATACTGGAGAATTAACACAACGACCATGAAACATTCTTTGCATATAATTTTGGGGGCCTCATTGATCGCTTTCTTTTCGTGCCGTGGAGGATCGGGGGAACGACCGGCAAGCTTGGAAGCGGATGATGAAACAGCCATATCCGGTCAAATTGTAATTACCAAAGACCAGTTCAAAGAGGCTGGAATGGTGGTGGGGGATCCCCCCAGGGAGATGTTCAGCAATGAGGTTCCTGCCAATGGCTTTGTGGTGGCAGCCATTGGGGGAAGCGCACGAATTAACACCCTGGTGCCCGGACGGGTGAGGCGGATTCACCACGCAGAAGGAGAAGCTGTTGGAAAGGGAGACATTCTGTTTTCTATGGAAAGCAATGACTTTATCATGCTCCAGCAGGAATATGCTGAAGTGCATCAGCAGGTGCAGCTTCTGGAAGCCGATTACCAGAGGCAGAAGGCCCTGTATGAAGAAAAGATCCTTGCCGAGAAGGATTTTCTCAGGACCGAGAGTGATTACAGGCGCATGCTTTCCAGGAAAGAAGGCCTGGCTGCACGCCTGCGCATGATTCATGTGGATCCTAAAGAGATAGAATCTGGCACCATTGTCCCTTTTCTGACCATTCGCTCCCCCATCCCGGGAACCATCACACACCAGGAACTGGTTCTTGGACAATTCCTGGATCCCCAGACCACTGTCATGGAGGTGGTGGATGGCAGGAAACTCCAGCTTTCACTGAGGGTATTTGAGCAAAGCCTTGAAGAAGTGGCCGTTGGCCAGGTGGTGCAATTCAATACTCCGGACCATCCCGAAACCATCTATGAAGGCATCTTGAGCCATGTGGGTAAATCCATTGATCCGGATACGAAAACAGTGCATTGCATAGCCAGGCTGGATCCTGACGTGGGAGAAAATTTTGTGAACCACCTTTTTGTGGAGACCCGGATCATTACCTGCAAAAGGGAAGTACGGGCCGTCCCGGAAAATGCAATTATCAGCGAGCCTGACTACGATTATGTATGGACCTTGCTGGATGAAACCGAGGAGGAGTATGTATTCAGGAAAATCCCTGTGCAAACAGGAGTTACCCGTGGAGGCTATACCGAAGTACTGGACGAGGATCTGTCCTCTGTGTTGCTGGTGGGTGCATACAATTTGGGCTCCGAAGAGTAATCGGGACAGGGTATTTATGCTGGGCTGCATCTAAGAATAGAATGCAAAACGCCACCCCATGAAAAAAAAACCACCTGGCAGTATATTTGTTTTAACCCTTATATTATTTGCTGTAACTGCATCTTCTCAGGCTCCAGGAGATTCTGATAACTGGGTCAAATGGAGGTTCAAGACAGAAGATGCAGTATACGCATCGCCTTTGATTTCGGATGGCATTGTATACATCGGAAGCAAGGACAGCACGTTCTACGCCATTGATGCAAAGAGCGGAAAGGAGAAATGGCGGTATCATTCGGGCGCCAGCATTCAATCCACAGCAGCAGCACATAAAAATCTGGTCTTCTTTGAAAGCGGGAACCGTCTAGTGGCCCTAACAAAAAGAGGAAGGCTCAAGTGGATGCGAGAGTTGTATGCAAATGATGATATCCATCAGATGGATCCCTGGGATTTTCATCGCTCTTCGCCCTGTGTCCATGAGGGAATCATTTATATAGGAACAGAAGGAGGTCTTCTTTTGGGATTTGAAGCTAAATCGGGCAGAATGGTTTTGAGGTGCCAGACCCTGTCTGAGCAAACCATCCGCACCACCCCGGTGGTGTCAGACCATCTGGTTCTATATGGAGATTGGGATGGAGTGTTGTATGCCAACGATATCTCCAATGGTTCGCTGACGTGGAAATATGACACCAAATGGGAAGGCACCTACCCCTGGCCCAATTCCATCCTGAGCGCGCTGGTGGTAAAAAACGATCATGTATATTTTGCCGGAAAATCAAACCGCCTCTACTCACTGGACTTGCACACAGGGAAGAAGAACTGGCACTACAGCAGCCCTACTGATCAATGGCTCATCGGCGGTCCCGTGCTTGCTGATGGCGTGATTTATCTGGGCAGTTCGGACCAGCACCTGTTCCATGCCATTGACGCTGCCAGTGGAACATTGATTTGGTCTGCGGATCTGGATGGCCGGATCTGGGGCAGTGCACTCATACAGGACGGATTGATATACATTGGAAGCAACTCCTTTTTCATCCTAGACATAGAATCGAGAAAGATCCTCCGGAAGTTTGCATTTCCCCAGGTGCATGAAGAAAGGAAATACGGCGATTACACCGACCGGCCGGCCAATTTTCATTCTTCCCCTGTTTCCTTCGAAGATGTGGTCATTGTAGGATCGGATGATGGATGCATCTACGCCATCAAAGCCCTATAGGGTGATCACCACCCGTGTTCCCTCACCCGGGGAAGAATCGATTTGCATCCGGCCATTGTGTGATCGGATGATCTGCCTGCAGAGACTCAGGCCTATCCCTGAACCTGATTCACGGGTCGTAAAAAAAGGGATAAAAACCTGTTTAAGTTTGTCCTCCGGGATGCCTTCCCCGTTATCCCGGACTGAAAGGCACACATGGTTTTCGCCTCCCCGGAAGCATGATAGCTCAATCTCCGGATTTTTCGTGTTTTGCAATGCTTGCACTGAATTTCTGACCAGGTTGATAAGCACCTGCTCCAGCATATGCCGGTCAGCTTCCAGGTCAATGTGGCATTTCGAAGGACGGAGAAAATGGATCCCCCTGTCCTGAAACTCCGCCAGGAATAGTTGCTCAATTTTCGGAATCAGTTCCATGGCCGGAAACCGTTCGGTCTGCATGGGGGGCAGACCGGTCAGTTTTTTGTATCTTTCAATGAACTGCACCAGTCCGCCAGATCGCTCTTCAATGATGGAAGCGCTTTGAATGGCATCCTGCAGGGCTGACTGCCTTGATGGTCCCGAAGATCTCGTTTGTTCCTGATTGGCCAGTTTTTTGCGAATGGCCATGGCCAGGGTGATGATGGGGGTCATGGAATTCATGATCTCATGGTTGATGACCCTGATGAGTTTTTTCCAGGCACGTATTTCCTGCTCTTCCATCTGGTGGGTAATGTCGTTCAGGGCCACGATATGAACGGTCTCCTGTTTGAGCCTGATTTGAGAATGGTATATGCTCAGAAGCATTTCCCCGCCTCCGGTGTTCAGGGGCCTGGTGATCTGGTCTCCTGTGCGCATTTCCAGAAGAGAAGTGCTGAATCCCGGATATTCGTTATCCAGTTCACCCAGATGATGAATAGGTCTGATCCCGAGGTTTTCACCAGCGGCATGATTCATGGTGCGGATTTCCCCGGCATCATTGAATGTGAGGATCCCGGTGGAAACATTGTCCAGGATGGCTTCCAGGTATTGTGCCTGAACCTCCAGTTCGATGCGGTTATCCTTGAATTCGCGGATCAGCTGTTCAAGAGCTTCATTGAGTCCCTTGAAATTCTTCTCCACAAATGAAGCCCGGTAATGAAGCGAAGGATCCTTTTCTTGCATGTAGGATAGAAAATTCCCCAGAATCCGGTTGGTCCTGTTCACATGGTAAATCAGGCGAATGGTAAGCAGGAGACCAATGAAGGCCATCCCGGCTGCCGTATTGGGTTGCTCCCTGACCTGCAGGAAGTAGAAACAGAAGAAGGCTGCGGCAAAAATCAACAGACAATTCAGAACCAGCGAGATATAGAAGCGGTTAGATCCCATATTTCTTCAGTTTTGCATAAAGTGTTGTGCGTGAGATGTTTAGCATTTGTGCGGCTTTCGAATGGTTTCCCCTGCATTTCTCCATCACGGTCAGGATGGTTCGCTGTTCCACTTCGTCCAGCTTGAAGGATTGTTCCAGGGCTGAAACATGTCCTTCAAAGAGCCTTAAATCGTCGGGGCCCAGCTGTACATGGTCACAAAGAATGACCGCTCTTTCCATGGTGTGCTTCAGTTCCCTGACATTTCCCGGCCAGGGATATTCCCTGAGCTTCTGCAAGGCTTTGTCATTCATGGCTACTGCTGGTTTATTGTATTTGCGGCCATACTGCTCCAGAAAGGATTTGCCCAAATGAACCACATCCTCACCCCGATCCCTCAGGGGGGGTACTTCTATGGCCACCGTGTTGAGGCGGTAATAAAGATCTTCTCTGAATGATCCTTCTTTGACCATTTGTTTCAGAGGTCTGTTGGTGGCCGTGATCAATCTGATATCAATCGCTATGGGATGCTGCTCTCCCACACGTATCAGTTCCCGGTTTTCTATGACCTGAAGCAATTTGGCCTGCATGGAAGGGGGAATGTTCCCGATCTCGTCCAGGAACAGGGTGCCTTCATCGGCTGCTTCAAAGCGGCCTGTTCGATCCTCCTTCGCATCGGTGAAGGCGCCCTTGATGTGGCCGAACATTTCACTTTCGAAGAGGCTTTCGCTGAGGGATCCCATATCCACTCCCACAAAGATTTGTTCGGAACGGGACGACCGCCTGTGGATCTCGCGGGCAATGACCTCCTTTCCGGTCCCATTTTCGCCGAGGATGAGCACATTGGCATCAGTGGCTGCCACACGTTCCACGGTATTCATCAAGTGTTTCATGGGCTCCGAACTTCCCTGGAGCATCCTGTGTTCCCTGTCCAGGTCTTCTTTCAGCTGTTGTTGTTTGCCTTTTAACTTCTTGACTTCCTGGCTTGATTTGCACAGGCGATAGGCATTGGTCAATGTGACAAGCAGCTTCTCCGGATCCCAGGGTTTCGTGATAAAATCGGAGGCACCCTCCCTGATGGCTTTCACAGCCAGTTCAATATCCCCATAGGCTGTGATCAGAATGACCGGAAGCAAGGGATCCTTTTTCTTGATTTCGTTGAGCCAGAAGATCCCTTCATTCCCGGAGGTTTCACCCATGGCGAAGTTCATGTCGAGCATGACCACATCGTAGCGGTTGCGCCAGAGCATTTCATGAAGGCGGGAGGGTTTGGTGTGGGTGTCAACAGTCTCAAATTCATCTTTTAGTAAAATCCTGAGGGATTCAAGAATTTGCACATTGTCATCGATTACCAAGATGCGCGCAGGAAGCATGTAGTTAAAATTTGAGGTAATTTAAGGCAAATCGTTCATATTACTGACACGCTGTGTTCAGTTTCTGAACAGTAAGCGGAAGGAGTGACAGCATAGTAATTCTATAAGTAATAGAAAGACTGCGTGTTATAACACTTGCACAGTTTTTGGCATCCCTTTGGCAACTATAAGAAAAACAAAGTGTCTATTGCTTATGATCCTTACCTATCTCAAGTACGCCATTCGCAATCTGGCGAAACAGCGAGGACGAACCCTGATCAATCTTTTCGGGCTTTCATTCAGCATTGCCATCGTGATCATTATTTACCTCTATACCAGTGGCGAGATCAGCTACAACAACTTCCACGAAAATGGACAGCGGATTTACCGGATGTACAGTTCCGTGGATCCGGTGAATGGGGAGCGGGTGTATTCCCCATTTCAGGACGCAGGAATGGCAGAGGCCCTGAGGGAAAACATCCCCGGGGTGGAAGCCACCTGTCGTTTGAAATCGACGCCTGCTTATATTGGTATGAAGGAGGAATTGTTCCAGGAAATGATAGGATTTGTGGATTCCACCTTTTTTGATCTGTTCTCTTACGAATTCCTCGCGGGTGACCGGGAAACGCCGCTTCATCGCCTTAAGAGTGTGGTGCTTACCGAGACAGTGGCAAGGAAAATATTCAAGGATACCCTGTCAAACCTGGATGATGTCATTGGCAGAGTAATTGAATTTCCCGAGCGCCCGCCCTTCAATCGGTATACCGTGACAGCGGTGATTGCAGATCCCCCAAAGAATTCTTCCTTCAGATGGACGGTCCTGGTCCCCTATGTTCATGCCAGGGTTTATCCCCGGAGCAATGATTTTGGAGGCGATACCTATACCTATGTGATGCTGGATCAGGACAACAATCTGGAGCGACTGGAGGAAAGCTCCCAGGAGCTCATCGAGGAGTTCTATGGAGAAGGAATAGAACAGTATGTGCAATTGGGATTTTTAAAGGAGGGAGAGCATCATTTTACCTTTCACTTCATGCCCTACCGGGAACTATATTTGGGATCTGAGCATTTCAGGGGTTCATATGAGTTTACCGGAAACAAGACCTCCCTCTATATTCTTGCCAGCATAGCCATTCTGATCTTGTTTATTGCCTGTTTTAACTATGTGATGATCTCCATTGGCACCGCCCTGAATCGGGTAAGCGATTTTGGCATGATGAATGTGGCGGGAGCCCGTCGGTGGCAAATTCTGGCCCAATTTGTGGTTGAATCATTTGCCCTGACCCTGATTTCTCTTTTTCTGGGCATCATACTTGCAGAGCAGCTTTTGCCTGTGTTTAACCGATTGGCCCAGGATGACCTCACTTTTACCCTGTATACCAAGGCGGTCAACTTTCTGTTCCTCCTGGCCATTCTTCTGTTCATAGTGCTCAGTACCAGCACCTACATCGGTTTGTATCTTTTAAGGAGAAGCAACCCTATCCGTTTTCTCCGGAGAGAAATATTGTCCGTCAGAAGAAACGGGGTGGCCAGGTTTTCCATCGTCCTTCAATTCTTCATTGCCATAGCTTTGCTCATTTCGGGCGGAGTGATCATGAAGCAATTAAACTACATGGTCAAGCGGGATGTGGGTTTTAAGAAAGAGAATACCATCGTGCTTCATGTGGATTTTGATCTGCAGAAGATAAGAACCCTGAAGGAAAAGATCCTGGCATCCCCCCAGGTGAGCCATGTGACCATGAGTGACCGCAATTTTGATTCGGGGAGCAGTGCACAGAGCATTACGAACAAACAGGGAGAAATGACCTCGGTGAGGTTCCTGAGAATTGATTCGGATTATGTAAAGGCCATGGGACTGGACTTAATCCTGGGCAGGAATTTCTACCAGGATGAATCCCCCGACAGCATTCCCCATGTGATTGTCAATGAAACCCTGGTCGAACAGTTGGGAATAGAAGATCCCATCGGAGAAAGGGTGGTCATGGATATGGATGGGTTGTCGGTGATTATTATCGGGGTGGTCAGAGACTTTCACTATGATTCCATGCATGATGAGATACAACCTTTGATGATGCATAACTTTTCCTATAACAACATCTGGTACCTGTTTGTCAAGGCGAGGGAAGGTCAGATGGCCGGAGTGCTTGAGCATTGTGAGAAATCCTGGAAAGAGGTGGTGCCCGAGTTTGCCTGGGAGTATACCTTCATGGATGAAATCCTCGAAGGACAATATCAGGATGAGGATCGCTGGAGCAGGGTGATTGCCTATGCGGCAGCCATAGCCATCCTGCTCTCCTGTCTGGGTTTAATGGGCATCAGCGGCATTCTGGTGGCCCGCAGATTCCAGGAGGTAGGTATCCGGAAAGCACATGGTGCCAGGGTGCAAAAGATCATTGTACTACTGAATATGGATATCCTGAAATGGATTTTGGTGGCCTATCTTATGGCCTGCCCGGTGGCATATCTGATCATGCGTCGGTGGTTACAGGATTTTGCCTACCAGACCCGCCTGTCCTGGTGGATCTTTGTACTGGCCGGATTGGCAGCATTTATGATCTCCATTCTTACCATTACCCTGCAGATATACAGGGTGGCCAGGCAGAATCCGGTCCATGCTTTGAGGTATGAATAGGGAATAATTTATATTTTAGTTCATTAAACTTAAAAATAAGTTTGGAGAACTAAAACATAAGTTGTATGTTTGATCTGTAATAACGCAAAAAGGTGATCAAATGGTAACCCTGACCAAAGCGGAAGAACGGATTATGCAAATACTGTGGGACCTCGAAAGGGGATTTATCAAGGATATCCAGGAGCAGTTTCCCGATCCCCAGCCACCTTACAATACCATCTCGACCATTGTGCGGGTGCTGGTGAAAAAAGAGATTGTTTCCTACAAATCCTACGGAGGGTCCTATCAGTATTTTCCCCTAATTTCCAAAGAAGATTACAGGAGTGAGCAATTGGGCAGGCTCATGAACAACTATTTTGGCAATTCACTGAAGGAAGTGGTGAACTTTTTTTCGGAGAAGAAAGACCTGAATGTTCAGGAACTTGATGATGCCATGAAGATGCTTGAAGAACTGAAAAAGCAGAAAGACAAAGAGGCTTGAGGCCATGGTTCGGTTCATGACATACCTGCTGGAGACCGGCATCTGTCTCTCCCTGCTATACCTGGCTTATTGGTTGTTTCTCAGGAAGGAAACCTATTTCAATTTTAACCGGGTGTTCCTGGTGGGAAGCATTGCTCTGGCACTGCTGATCCCCGCACTGCACCTTTCACTCAGTATTCCCCAGGGGAGTAAGCTGGAGAATCCGGCCAGAAAGGTGCTCAAATTTCAAAGCTCGTACCAGGTTATCATTGGAATGCTTGATGCTGACTTTGGGGCTGAACCCGGCATGGTACATGGTGCAGGAGGTGGGCCTGCTGAGGAGATGCTGAGGGAAGGAGGAACCCTTCCCACTGAACAGAGACATGGAACAAGCAGGGCTGCAAGCAGGGAGCAGATACTTTCAGGTTCTGCTCCGTCTGAAGGCCATTGGGGATTATCCAATATTTTGTTGATTATATATATAAGTGGAGTGGCATACTTCTTTGCCAGGTTTGCATACCTGGCCGTCCGGCTCTTCCTGCTGGCAAAACGAAACAGGGTAAGCAAGCAGGGAGGATTCAAGATGGTCGAGATCAAAGAGGATATCTCTCCATTCTCCTTTTTCCGCTTTTTGTTTATCAATCAAGGATCCTTTGACGAATCAGAATTGCCACAGGTGCTGGAACATGAAAAGGCACACATCAGGCAGAGACATTCCATGGATCATCTTTTTGCACACGGACTTGCTGTGTTTCAGTGGTTCAATCCATTTGCCTGGCAAATGAGAAAGGCCCTGAAAACCACCCATGAATACATTGCGGATCAGCAGGTCATCAACAGGGGAATTGAACGTTTGGATTACCAGGCTTTATTACTCAGACAGGTGATAGGTTATCATTCTGTGGAACTCGTAAACAACTTCAATTTGAAACCCATTAAAAACCGAATAGCCATGATGAATAAAAACAGATCGGGCATGCCCGCCAGGCTTAAAGCTTTGCTGGTGGCCCCTTTCGCCATACTTGTATTTTTCCTTTTTGCGGATTTAACCTTAAAAGGAAACGATCCTCAAATACCTGATGCGCTCACTGAGCTCTCAGGTCTTTGGGTCAAGCAAAGCGTGGATGATTTCAGTCCCACCCTCTATGTGAAAGATGGAAAGTTATCCTTTGTGGAAGGAATCGAGATTCGAGATTTCCATCTTACATGGGAAGCTGAATCATTGGTCCTCTCCACAAGCGAGGGTGCGGCCGGCACAAGCCTGCGATATACCCTGGATGGAGATGTCCTTAAGCTGTGGTGGACCCAGAACCAGTCCTCGACCTATGTCCGGTCGAGTGCTCCCAATACCCTGGACCACTACCTCGCCCAGCATGGAATGGAGCTGGAACTTCCCTACCTCTCCCAGTACAGGCTGTTGGAAAAGGAAGATCTCCTGTGCCGTGTGGGCCTGGGAAAGGAACCAGGTGGGGGATTGGACCTTTCATTCAATGGGAAAGAGGTCAACCTGGATGAGCTTTCAACCCTGGTCGAGAAGGAGAAGGAAAGGGTTTTCATGCTGGACCAGGACAGGTTCACCGTCGTCTTTCTGGCAGACCGGGATGTACCCATGTCACACATGGACAAGATCAGGCAGGAGTTGAGAAGAAGGGGATCCCTGCATATTGCCGAAGGCGGTTATCCCCAGGGGAACATCCATCTTTCTCCCTTGCTTTACCATGCGGTAGCCCTGCCCAGGCTGCTTCCCCCACTGAACGCCAAAATTCTGGATAAAAAGGAAATAGAGAAAGCAGGCGGAAAGGTCTGTACCATCGACCTGTCGGCCAGGAACACCACCCCGGCAGATGTGGACCGGAGGCTACAGGAATTCATCAAAGCGAACCAGGGGGAATATGTGATTTCGCTGGAGTATGATGGAGCCATTCCCTACGGGCAGTATGTGGAGACCGTCGATATGGTCTGGAAGGTGGTATACCGTTTCAGAAAGGAGCTGGCCCTGGAAAAATACAGTGCTTCCTACGACATGCTGGGCGACGACCTGCAAAGGGAGATACGGAAGACCTACCCCATGGCCCTTTCTGAGACCATGAAAAAGTGATCCCCAAAGAGAAGTCCATATGAGAACGGGGCGTGACTGCGCCCCGTTTTTTCTGCCTCTCGCTTGAATTTAAAGAAAGACCTTCAGCAGATCCGCTTCCTGCAAGAGAAGCTCTCTTTGATAGCCGAGCAGCTGCACCTGGTTACGAAAGTAGAAATCAGAGGTATAATAATACTCGGAAAGCGAGATTTCTCCATTTTCCAGGGAGCTGGCCAATAGCGACAGGCTATTGACTGCTCCCAATGCTTCTTCAAGCTTCCGGGCCCGTTTGCGAAAAGATTCCAGCTTATTCAGTTTCTGCAGGACCTCCCTTTCCTGGTGGAAAGCATAACGGTCAATCTCAGCCTGGGCAAAGGCCACTTCCGATTTGGCCTTTTTCACGGTGTTGGCATTTTCCCACAAAGGAAGTGTCAGCCCCAGACGGAATCCCCTGAATGCCTCGCTGGGAACTGCCTCGGAATAGTACCCTGCCGAAAGCTTGGGCAAATGATTACTCACTGCCAGTTTTTTCCGGGCTTCTTTCGCCTGCAGCTCCTTGTCGTAGTATTGCGCATAAGGACTCAGCCGATAGGCTTCAAGCAAAGAATCTGCGATTATGGGAACAGGCAGGGGAAACAGGGTATCCGTGATCTCCATATCCACTCCGCCGGTCATTTCCCTCAAAGCGATCCGCAGGTCTTCCGACAGGGCAACAAGCTCTTCATACTCTCCTTCCAGGGAGGCCACCATGAGCCTGCTCTGTCCCAATTCAAGGAGATTGGCTTCCCCGGCCTTTAGCTTTTGCTCCATGTGGTACTCTATGACCCTGGACTGGTCCAGCCTTTCCCCCAGGAGTTTACGAAGCTGGTTGAAGTGGAGGTGCTCAATCCATATCTGCCTGGCTTCAAGCAAGACTTCCTGGCGGGTAAGGATATACTCCAGTTCGGCTTGGGAATTTTTGATCTTTTTCAGTTCTGACCGGTTGAAGTAAGCTGTGGGAAAGTCCAGCTGCTGGGTAATTCCAAAATCGATGCGGTTCCCCAGGCCAGAAGGATTTCCAAACAGGTAGCCAAATTCCACTTCTGGATCGGGTGGTGTGTTACCCGTCCCTGCTTCAAGGATGGCAACATGGACAGCTTCCCGGGCGGCCATGAGTTTCCGGTTGTTTTCCAGCACCAGCTTCATCAGTGCCTCTGAATCTTGAGCCAGTGGTTGGACCAGCATGCTGCTGGCCAGCGAGATGATCAATATCAATCGTGTTTTCATGATTTTCTTTTTTCAAGCATATAGTATACCGAAGGGATAACGATTAAATTCAGGAGTGTGGAGGTCACCAGTCCGCCCAGGATCACGATGGCCATGGGGCTCTGAATTTCGTTGCCCGGCTTGTTTCCACCCAGGGCCAGGGGGATCAGGGCCAGGGCCGATGCCAGGGCAGTCATCAGGATGGGATTGAGGCGATCGGCAGAACCTTCGATGATGGTTTCTTTCAATTCGCGACCTTCCTTCCGCAGGTGATTGTACCGCGATACCAGTAGAATTCCGTTCCGGGTGGCAATCCCAAACAGGGTGATGAAGCCAATGATGGATGGAATGCTTATCACCCTGGAGGTAAGCCAGATGGCCACCACTCCCCCTATCAGGGCCAGCGGAAGGTTCAGGAGGATCACTCCGGCCAGTTGGCCACTGTGAAACTCCTGGAACAGGATCACAAAAATGACCAGGATGGCCAGCAGGGAGGCAATAAGCAGGGTAAGAGAGGCCTTTTGCGCGCTTTCAAATTGTCCCCCGTATTCTACCCGGTATCCTTCTGGCAACGCTACCTGGGTTTCAATGGCAGATTGAATATCAGAGACCACGCTGCCCAGGTCACGTCCGGCTGTATTGGCAGAGATCACCAGCTTTCGTTGTACATTCTCGCGGTTGATGGCATTGGGCCCACTGGAGGATACAACATCGGCCACATAACTCAAAGGGATGCGGGTGCCATCATGGGTGTCAATCAATGCTTCCTCAAGGGCTTGAAGGCTGCTTCGGTAGGGTTCGGCATAGCGCACCACCAGGGGAAAGTTGAGGTTTGCATCATACACCTCGGCATATTTTTCTCCGGCAATGGCAGTTTCAACGAACCGGGTAAGATGGTTCTGGGAGATCCCGTAACGGGCCAGCATTTCCCTTCGGGGCCGGATCTGGATCTGGGGTACTTCCACCAGTTGTTCCACGTTCAGATCCACCAGTCCGGGAACCCCTGAAACAGCACCCTGGATCTCCCGGGCCTTTCGGTACATGGCATTCAGGTCGGTACCAAACAACTTAATGGCAATGCTTGCCCGCGTTCCGGAAAGCATGTGATCGATTCGATGGCCCAACGGCTGACCGATGTTTAGGCTTGCCCCCTGGACTCCGGAGAGCCTGTGACGGACTTCCTCCATAAAGGATTCCTGGTCTCTTTCGGTGAGGGTATAGGGTACATCAATTTCGGCAGTATTGGATCCGCCGTGACTGTGCTCGTTCAACTCGGCCCTTCCCGTGCGCCTGCTTACGTGTTTGACTTCAGGCACCTCCATGAGCTCTTTATCAATTTGATCAAAGATCCGGTTGCTTTCCTCCAGCGAGGTTCCCGGCATGGTCACGGCGGTGATGGTCAGGGTTCCTTCGTTGAACTCGGGCAGGAAGGAGTTGCCAAATCTGGAAAAGAGGATCAATGCAAAAACCAGCAGTGAGGCAGACAGTAGCAGCACCTGAAGCCTCCATTTTAAAAGGCTCTGCAGCACTTTTTTGTACCAGGAATTCAGGGACTGGACCAACTTATTACCGCCCCTTTCATCCCTCTCCAGCTGGCTTTTGGTGGTGAGCATGTAACTGGCGAGCACCGGGGTCAGGGTCAGCGCCACCAACAGGGAAGCCAGCAGCGATACAATGAAAGTGATGCCGAGGGGTTTAAGCATGCGCCCTTCCATTCCCGCCAGGAAAAAGAGAGGGATGAAGGAGACAATGATGATCAGGGTGGCCTGGACGATGGAAGAGCGGATCTCGACTGAAGCCAGGTAAATCACCTTCAGGATGCCCTGTTGTTCCTTTTTGGGCAGGCGGTGGTTCTGTTTGAGACGTTTCAGCACGTTCTCCACATCAATGATGGCATCATCCACCAGGGCTCCAATGGCAATGGCCATCCCCCCCAATGACATGGTATTGATGGTCAGTCCCAGCAGGCGCAGGGTAATCACTGAAAGCAAGAGGGAAAGGGGAATGGCTACCAGGGAGATCACGGTAGTGCGCACATTCAGCAGAAAGAGAAAGAGAATCAGGGCGACGAACAATCCCCCTTCCAGCAGGACCCTGAACACGTTGGAAACGGCTGTGTCGATGAAATCGGCGTGTCTGAATATACTGGAATTGATTTCCACACCGGCAGGCAGG
>CBDTYO010000028.1:0-17175 GCA_965364615.1 uncultured Bacteroidia bacterium | reverse complement strand
ACCTGAAACAGGACGGGAAAAAGATCATTGGCTACCGCAAAGCCATGACCCTTCCCTCACTGCCTAAATCCATGGTGGTGGTGGGCTCGGGGGCCATTGGCAGTGAGTTTGCCAATTTCTACAATACCATGGGCACCCAGGTGACGCTCGTGGAATTTCTCCCAAACGTGGTCCCTCTGGAAGATGAGGAGGTATCTAAGCAACTGGAACGTTCCTTTAAAAAGGCGAAGATGAAGGTGATGACTTCCTCCTCGGTGGAATCGGTGGACACCTCGGGTAAACTTTGCAAGGTGAAGATCAAGACCCCCAAAGGGGAGACAGAGGAGGAGGCCGAAGTGGTCCTTTCTGCAGTGGGTGTGACTCCCAACATCGAGAACATCGGCCTTGAGGAACTGGGGATTGAGATGGATCAGGGAAAAGTGAAAGTGGATGATTATTATCGCACCAACGTAAATGGCATTTATGCCACCGGAGACATAGTGGGTGGACCTGCACTTGCCCATGTGGCCTCTGCAGAGGGCATTACCTGTGTGGAAAAATTGGCCGGGCACAATCCTTCTGTGGTGGATTACAACAATGTACCGGGATGCACCTATACCAGTCCCGAAGTGGCTTCGGTGGGAATGACCGAGAAAGCTGCCAGGGAAGCCGGATATGATTTAAAAGTCGGCAAGTTCCCCTTCACCGCATCCGGGAAAGCTTCCGCAGCCGGAGCCAAAGATGGATTTGTGAAGCTGGTATTCGACGCCAAATATGGCGAACTGCTGGGAGCCCATCTGATTGGAGCCAATGTCACAGAAATGATTGCCGAGCTGGTGGTGGCCCGCAAACTGGAGACCACCGGGGAGGAAATTATCAAGGCGGTGCATCCGCACCCCACCATGTCTGAGGCCATCATGGAAGCTGCCGCAGCGGCTTACGGGGAAGTCATCCACATGTAAAAGCCGGTTGCTCCTATTCGTAGCTGGGTTCCGCCACCTTGCCCATGAATAAGATGGACTTGCTGCTATTCTCAGTGATGGCAAACAGGAAGGGCCTGTCCAGCCTGAGGTAATTGCGGGGACCTGCTGAGGTCACGCCCATAACAATGGCAGTCACGGCCGCGGCCTCGGTGCCTTCTTCGTTTACCTTGATGTAGGTCTTGTGGATCACGTCTGTGATATAGAGATATTCCGGAGAGATTCCTGAGAAGTCGGCTTCTGTATCTGAGAAGGCCACATCCAGTCCCATGCCTTTCAGATCCCCGGCCAGGGACCGTTCATATTCAAATTCAAATCTGGGCATTTCTATGGTGAACTTTTCCACTTCGCTGAATCCGGAAAGCCAGGTTTTCCAGGTTTCCCCGTCCAGTTCAGATACCAGATCGTTCACCCCCTTTCCTCCCTCGGGTAAAAAGAGGAACATGCTGAATTTGCCATTCTTATAGGGCAGCTCTACGGCACCGAAATCCTCTGTAAATGAAGCATTCAGTGTGCTTTTCAGGTGCATCAGATCCACCTGTCCGTACTGGGTTCCGTTTTCATGATAGAAAGGAGCCCTGTAGGTATCCTTGGGATCAAACTCCGTGTCCCACACACAATTAAAATAAATGGCGTTGATCAGGAACATCATCACTTCGGGATCGATGGAATCTATGATTTCATCTATTTTGCCATGGGTCTGGTCGGAAACCCAGTCATTGATGGCCTTTACTGCCTCAGCACTGCCGAAATCAAGCTCCCTGACTTCAGCATCATAATAGTGTGAATTCAGGCTGATGAACTCCTCTTTCACAGGGAATCCGTTGTTGTACCACAAAGAATTGGCGATCTCAAGGAGGTTGCCCTGCACATTGGTCACCAGCACATGGATCAGCTCCCGGGTAATCTCATTCACCTCTTCACGTGTGAGTCCTTCGTAATTCAATACCTCTTCGAAAGCTTCCCTGGTGCTTGTCTCAGCCCCGTTATAGGCCATGCCCAGGGCAATGCTCACCGAAGCTGGCGAAATCATCACATTGGGAGCTTCTTCTGTCTTCAAAACAGATCGCAGCAATTCCAGGCCAAAACCATTATGGGTCTCGATCACCCTGGCCGATTTGAGGTTATAATCGAATACGGGATCATCTGCCTGCGGACTGCAACTGGTAATCATCAGGAAGGCTGCCAGGGCAGTCATGATGGGAAATCTATGGCTATGCATGGGATCAGGATTTATACATTTATACTACGTTGGAAAGAATTCTCTATTGTGTAATACGGAACTCTTTTACTACAAGACGTACAGGGGTCGCACCGGGTTGCGTGGTCCCGGGCAGACATTTTCATCCAATAGGTATTAGGCCACGCAACCCTTGGCACAAGCTTTGCATCCTAGAGATGTGACAACGGGATGTGATATCCTGCCAATTTGCATAAATTTGTCACGGGAGGAAAACTGGATTGGCAGAAAGACTGGATATACTATTAAAAGACTGTAAAAGAGGGAAACGCGGCAGCCAGGAAGAGCTTTACCGGAGGTTTTCCTCTGCGATGTATGGTTTGTGCCTGCAATATGCAAGCTGTGAAGAGGATGCGCAGGATATATTGCAGGATGGGTTCATAAAGGTATTTGGCAAACTGGAACAGGTGAAGAATCCTTCAGCGCTGCCAGGTTGGATCAGAAGGGTGATGATCAATACAGCCCTGGAAAAATACAGGAGCCAGGTTTTGCTGCAAAGGGTAGACGATATCAAGGAGGAGATGGATGAGGCTTCAGACACGGGAGCTTATGAGGACCTGACCTGCGATGAACTGGTGGGACTGATTCAGACCCTTTCTCCCCGCTACCGCATGGTATTCAATCTGTATGCCATCGAAGGGTACAGTCACCAGGAAATCAGCGAATCGCTGGGTATATCCATTGGAACCTCAAAATCAAACCTCTCCAGGGCCAGGGCCATTTTGCAGGATAAGATTAAAACCATGTATGGATCAGCAATTATAAGATGAACGATCAGACAAATAACAACAAGGGATTTCTGAAGGAGAAGCTGGCTGATTACCAGGTACATCCGCCGGAAAAGGTATGGGAATCCATTTCTGACCAGCTGGGAGGTGGCCGGAGCAGGAGGGGCATGCTGATCCTGGTGCTGGGAGCCGCAGCTTCTCTGGCACTGGCTGTAAGCCTGGGCATTTATTATTTCGGTCCCGATCTGCCTCAGGAATACGAAGTCGCTGAGGAGGTCCTTTCGACCCCGGAGGAAAATCAGGTGCAGCCGGCAGAGCCTGGGAACAAGAAGCCGGAGGAACATGCTCCCGGCGAAACCATCCCCGGTCCTGTAAGCACCGCCGATAGGGCAAGCACCACCGGTCAGGCAAGTCCCACTAATCCTTCAGGCACCACCGGTCAGGCAAGTCCCACTGATCCGGCGAGCACCACCGGTCAGGAATTGGCCCTGGACACCCAACCAGAGATCACAAAGACACCCATCCAGGACGGGGAGCAAGCGGGGGCCGAAGAGCTCCCGGGGGAGCAAGAGCAAATAGCCGCCCTGGACACGGAAGCAGACCCGGAAAATCCTGAGGATCCCGATCCCCCCCAAACTATCGCGGAATTACAGGATCCAGCGCTCGATGAAGCTCTTCCCGAATTTCAGGAAAGCCAGAAGCGGGATCACCGGTGGACCGTGGGAGCTGTGCTTTCCCCTTTGTATAGTTTCCGTGATGCGGAAGCACATGTCATGGCGGGAGCCGGCGTACATGAATCGGGCATGCTTTCATACTCCGGCGGAGTGCATGTGAATTACAGGGGACGTTCCAGGCTGGCCATCGAAACGGGTATTTTCTTCAACAAGACGGGCCTGAATATTGGAGCCGGCGGCATCCAGTTGTTCGATCAGCAAAGCGATTACCTGCTTTTCGGAGCTGGTTCCGAGCGGACAGGTATTAAAGCGGTCACCAATTCAGTGGGTAACATCATTTCGAACTCCGGCGAGATTTATGTGAACGGATACAAATTGAATGCTGCCAATGCCCCGGAGGCAGTCATGGACAATGCCTTAAACAACCTGGGCAGCGCCAATGCGGGCATACAACAGCACCTCGATTACCTGGAGCTGCCCTTTAACCTGAGGTACACAGTGATTGACCGCAGCTTCGAGGTGCAGCTTGTGGGGGGGGTGAGCACCAACTTTTTGGTCAACAACTTTGTGACCATGGAAACCGAAGCGGGACAGGAAGAGATCGGATACCTGTCCAACATACGCAAGGTGAACTATTCAGGGAATGCCGGACTGGGCATGATCTACCATGTGGGCAAGAACCTGAACCTGATGCTGGAACCCAGGTTCCGCTATTTCCTGAACTCCATCAACGATTCTTCACTTCCTGCTACGAGGCCCTATAGCTTTGGACTCTACACCAGCCTGAACTTTACCTTTTAGAACCTTTCGGTCCATTCCGTAGCAGAATGGAAACAAATCCTTAATTTTGTGTTTTTGCCGGAATAAGGGCGTTTAACTGATAGAGAAAGATCATGGCCAGGAACGAACGCAGGAGGAGAGCGAAACATATCCTTTTTTTCATACTTTTTGCAATGACCGGAGGACTCGCATTGACGGTGGTCACCACCGGATATACCAGCACCACAGAAACAAAGGTGAAGCCAGACCAGCAGCAGGCCTACACGGTGTTTGGAGTAGAGCTTCCGTCCCGGATTACTTTTGCCGGGGAGCCCGTTCCCATGGATCTTTTTGATGTGCGGGAGTCCATGGACCGCGAGCTGCTTTCCAATACCTACTTTCATTCCCAGACCATCAGGATGATCAAAATGGGACACCGTTTTTTCCCGCAGATCGAACCTGTGCTCAAAGAAAATCTGGTTCCGGACGATTTTAAATACCTGGCCCTGGCGGAAAGTGGCTTAATGCAGGTGGTATCTCCTGCCAGTGCGGTGGGATTCTGGCAGCTGCTCAAAGGAACAGCCCAGGAATACGGATTGGAGGTCAATGCCGAAGTGGACGAACGTTACCATGTGGCCCGTTCCACCTATGCTGCCTGCCAGTACCTGATCGAATCTTTTAAAAAATATGGCAACTGGACCATGTCAGCGGCGTCCTACAATGCAGGGAGAAGAGGAATGGACAGGCAGATCGACCGGCAGAAAAAGGAAAACTACTACGATCTGTTACTCAATGAAGAGACGGCCAGGTACCTTTATAGGGTGTTGGCTTTTAAATTGATCTTTGAAGATCCGGAGAAGTATGGTTTCAAGCTCTCTGAGAAAGACTTGTATCATGAGATCCCCAGCTATACCCTGGAAGTGGACAGCACGATCAATGATTTTGCAGATTTTGCCCATGAACATGGCACCAACTACAAGATCCTTAAGTACATGAATCCGTGGCTCAGGGATAATAGGCTGAGCAATCCGTCCCGGAAAACCTACAAGATCGTGCTTCCTGAAAAGGGCTTCCGCCGTCCGGATGCCTGGGATCCGCAAACACAGAAGGGAGCCATTGAGGGTGAATAAGGAAGTGCAAAAAATAGCAGTTCTTGGTGCCAGGGTTCATAACCTGAAAAACATTGATGTCAGCATCCCCAGGAACAAACTCACGGTCATTACAGGATTGAGCGGCAGCGGAAAATCCTCCCTGGCCTTCGATACCATCTATGCAGAAGGACAGCGAAGGTACATCGAAACACTTAACGCTTATGCCAGGCAGTTCCTGGGGAACATGGAACGGCCCGATGTGGATAAGATCACCGGATTGAGTCCGGTCATTTCCATCGAGCAAAAAACCACCAATAAGAATCCAAGATCCACGGTGGGGACGGTCACCGAAATTTATGATTTTCTCAGATTGCTTTACGCCCGGGCATCCGATGCCTATTCTTATGTAAGCGGTGAAAAAATGGTGAAATACACCGAGGAGCAGATCCTGGAAATCATTCTGGATTCCTTCTCAGACAAGAAGATCTATATGCTGGCACCAGTGGTGAGAGGCCGCAAAGGCCATTACCGGGAACTGTTCGAACAGATCCGCAGAAACGGGTATATCTATGCCCGCATCGATGGCGAGATTGAGGAAGTCCTGCCCGGCATGCGAATCGACCGCTATAAAAACCATGATATAGAGGTGGTCATAGACCGCCTCACGGCCAGGGCCAAGGAACGGGAGCGCCTGAAGCTATCCCTTTCCGCAGCATTGAAACAGGGCAAGGGGGTGGCCATGATCCTGGAAAAAGAAGGGAAGGAACCCCGCTATTTCTCCAGCCAGCTGATGTGTCCTTCCTCAGGGATCTCCTACAATGAACCCGCTCCTCACAGTTTCTCCTTCAATTCCCCCCAGGGTGCCTGTCCCCATTGCAACGGACTGGGTACAATCAACGATGTGGATATACGCAAGATCATTCCTGATGGGGACAAGAGCATTCGCAAGGGTGCACTTTTACCCCTGGGTTCATACCGCAATGCATTAATATTCTGGCAACTGGAAGCCATTGCTTCCAAATATGGCTTTACGCTGGACACTCCCGTGAAAGAGATTCCCGAACAGGCCATGCACTGCATCCTGCATGGATCGGAGGAGCCATTGAAATTGCAGAATACCCCCCTCGGAGCCAATTCCAACTACTTCCTGAGTTTTGATGGGATCATCAGTCACATCCAGAATGCGGCAGGAGACAACAACGGGATCCATGGAAAGCAGCAGATACGCCAGTTCATTAAAAAAGTTGGGTGTCCCCATTGCAAGGGAACCAGGCTCAAGGCAGAGATGCTCTATTTCCGCATCCATGATAAGAATATTGCAGAATTGTCTGCCATGGACATAGGCGAACTGGCTGCCTGGTTCAAGGGCATAGAGAAACATTTGAATGAGCGGCAGAACATCATAGCCCGGGATATCCTGAAGGAGATCAGAAGCCGCCTGGGATTTCTCCTGGATGTGGGGCTGAACTATCTTTCGCTTCAACGCAGTGCGCGCTCCCTCTCGGGAGGTGAGAGCCAGCGGATCCGCCTGGCTACCCAGATTGGATCGAGGCTGGTCAATGTGCTGTATATCCTGGATGAGCCCAGCATAGGTTTGCACCAGCGCGATAACAGGAAACTCATTGCTTCACTTCAGAGCCTGCGCGACCAGGGAAACTCGGTCATTGTGGTGGAACATGACAAGGACATGATCCTTTCTGCCGATCACATTGTGGACCTGGGTCCCGGGGCGGGACGCCTGGGGGGCGAACTGGTGGCCAGTGGCTCGCCCGGCGAGATCCTGAAAGGCAATACCCTGACGGCAGCCTACCTGAACCATAGCAAGGAAATTGCCATTCCGAAGCAGCGCAGAGCCGGGAGCGGCGAGGCCTTATGGCTTAAAGGGGCATCCGGTAACAACCTGAAAAACGTCAGCGTGGCTTTTCCGCTGGGTAAATTTATCTGTGTGACCGGTGTAAGTGGCAGCGGAAAGTCCACCCTGATCAATGATACCCTGCAGCCCATCATCAGTCAGAAGCTCTATAAATCACACCGGGAACCCCTGCCCTTTGATTCACTCGAAGGTCTGGAACTGGTAGACAAGGTCATTGAAGTGGATCAGTCCCCGCTGGGTCGCACTCCAAGATCAAATCCCGTCACCTATACAGGGGTTTTCAGCGATATCAGGCGGCTTTATGAACAGACCCCTGACGCAAAGATCAGGGGATACAAAGCCAGCAGGTTCTCCTTCAACGTCAAGGGGGGGCGTTGCGAAAGCTGCGGCGGGGCCGGGGTACAGACCATCGAGATGAATTTTCTTCCCGATGTATATGTGCGTTGCAAAGAATGCAATGGCAGGCGCTATAACAGGGAAACCCTGGAAGTCAGGTACAAAGACAAGAACATCAACGATGTATTAAAGATGACCATCAACCAGGCTGTGGATTTCTTTGCCAGCATTCCTCCCATCCTGAGGAAATTAAAAACCCTGCAGGAGGTTGGCCTGGGCTATATACGGCTTGGACAACCCTCCACCACACTTTCAGGGGGAGAGTCTCAAAGGGTGAAACTTTCCGCGGAGCTGGCCAAGAAAGATACAGGCAGAACCCTCTATATACTGGACGAACCAACCACAGGCTTACATTTTGAGGATGTGAGGGTCCTGTTGGAAGTTATAGCTCGCCTGGTGAATCGTGGCAACAGTGTGATCATGATCGAACATAACATGGATGTCATCAAGGTGGCCGACCACATCATCGATCTGGGCAAAGAAGGGGGAAGAATGGGTGGCTCCATCCTGGCAGAAGGGACACCGGAAGAAGTAGCCAGGGCGGGGAATAGCTACACGGGTAAATTCCTGAAGGAAGAGCTATCCTTGTGAGAATTTCATTACATTGGAAAAAGCAAATCAAAATCCCTGGGATATGGCAAGCAGTGAAGATAAAATCATCAAGGCATTCAAGCATAAGACCTGGCACGAGATCAAAACTTCTGACTCGTGGCAAATCTTTAAGATCATGGCCGAGTTTGTGGAAGGTTTTGAGAAGATGGCGTCCATCGGCCCATGCGTCTCGCTCTTTGGGTCTGCCCGGACAAAACCGGACAATCGGTATTACAAACTGGCTGAGGAAATCGCATTCAAGCTCACCCAGAACGGGTACGGAGTGATCACCGGGGGAGGGCCAGGTATCATGGAAGCGGCCAACAAAGGAGCCCAGCGTGGCAAAGGGGTCAGCGTTGGCCTGAACATACATCTTCCTTTCGAGCAGAGTTCAAATCCCTATATCGATGCGGATAAGCTAATCACTTTCAAGCATTTTTTCGTGAGGAAAGTGGTGTTTCAGAAATACGCCCAGGGTTTTATTGTATTGCCCGGAGGATTTGGAACCTTTGATGAGTTTTTTGAGTCCGCCACCCTGATCCAGACAGGAAAAATTGGAAAATTCCCCATTGTACTGGTGGGAACCGAATTCTGGAAGGGAATGGTCACGTGGATTGAAAAGGTGGTTCAGGAAGAGGAGAAGAACATCAGCCCCGAAGACCTGGATTTATTCAAGGTGGTGGATACGGCGGACCAGGCCGTATCGGTGATCAATAATTTCTATGCAAAATACCTGCTGAGCCCCAACTTCTAGTGTACCGGAGTCTCTCTGTGTTAGTAATTACGGCAATTACTTGAAAAATTATTTTGTACCTTGTATCGAATTTAAGCCATTGAGTGATGAAGTACCTAATCCATTGTCTTGTCATATCCATGTTCAGCCTCACCACAATGGTCAGCGGGCAGGAAGTGGAGATTTCCATCGATCATCCGGACCGGGTCAATGCTGGTGAGGAATTTGCAGTATCGGTCACCATCAGCAAAGGCTCACTTACAGATTATTCGCGATTCTCTCAGGAATTGCCACTGGGGCTTACTGCCACCAATGTAAGCTCCCCCAATGCAGATTTTAGTTTCGACAATCAACGGATCCGGGTGATCTGGCTAAAAATGCCCCAGTCGAACCAGTTCACCATCTCTTACAAGATACGGGTAGATCCCAGGCTGAAAGGATCTTTTGTCCTTGGGGGTGTATTTGCGTATGTGGTGGATGATGAGCGCAAGTTCCTGAATTTTGAAAGGAATGACCCCATTACCATTGTGCCTTCTTCTACAGTGGATCCGGCTTTGATTGTGGATATCAATGACTTTCAGGGCGGGGAAGCTGCGCCTGTGGCCGCCCGCCCGGGTGAGGTCTTTGCCATGGCCGTTAGGCAGACGCCTGAATTGCAGAGCAACGGGAGCTATCTGGTGCGCATTCTGGTCAATAATCCCCCGGGAAGCAAATATGCCAAAATAGAAGAAACCATTCCTTTTGGGTACGTGTTCGAGGAAGTCAATTCCAGCGAGGGGATCGTGTCACATACGGCCTCCACGGTGAAGTTTATCTGGATGAAATTGCCACAAAGCACCGAATTTGAAGTGGTATACAGACTGGTGCCAAAGCAAAATGAATCCCAGGGAGATATGATCATCGACGGGATGCTGACCTATACAGCCGGGGATGATAATAAAATAGTGGAGATCAGGCAGATGGATGCATACCTTCCGGAAATGACCCAGGTCCAGAAACGCAACCTTCTGGCCACTGGTGCCGTACCCCCGCGAGCTACCAGGTCCACTCCTGCGGACACCCCCGAACCTGTAAGGACCACTCAGCCCGTCACCACTGCAGTTTCGGGCAGTGCATCAGGCAATGTGATCATGAATACCCGGGTGCTCGACTATGGAACGGGTGCTTATTACCGGGTGCAACTTTCGGCCAACCTGAACCCCTTTGATGCGGTAAGCCATTTCAGGGAAGCCGGGGTGGACAGGGAGGTGCTTGTGGAACAACATGAGGGCTACTACAAATATACCGTCGGATCGTTCAGTACCTACCAGCAGGCGGTTTCCTATAAAAACCAGGTGGAAGGCCTGCCCGATATTACTGGAGCTTTTGTGGTGGCCTACCGGAATGGAAGGCGCGTTCCCTCCAGTTCGGTATACTAAATCTTATCCGGTAACTGAGAGATTCATTGTTGCGCTCCCGAACATACAGATACCTGCTCCTGCTGATGGCCCTGCTGCCATTCATCCTGCAGGGCCAGGAAACTGATTATGATTCACTGCTTCAGCGGATCGACACCATCGAAAATCCGGTGTATAAACCTGTGGTTTCCTTTTCATACGGGATACTCAGTTTCCTGGGCGATGTTCGCAACAGCTATAATAGTCCGTCCATCGGGAACAATGCTTTCCAGGTTAATGTGGCTACCTTCATTGACAGGAGAAACTATCTCACAGCGAATTTTTATTATTTATCAGGGAAACTGGGCGGAAATTCCTACTCCCATACCGAGCCTGAGCGCAACCTCAATTTCCAGACCGATATATCGGTCTTCGGAGCGAACCTGGAATACAGGTTTGGCCATTGGTTTGACAAAGAGGCATTGGTACGACCCTACGTTTCTCTGGGAATCGGGAATCTGAACTACAGCTCAAAAGGGGATCTGTCAGATGCCAATGGCCTCACCTATTACTATTGGTCCGACGGTACCATCCGTGACAGCGATGAGGCCCTGCCCGGACCCGGCAACTTCCTCTACCGCGACTATGAATATGAGACCGATCTGCGGTTGCGGGAAGAACAGGAGTTTGGTCTGGGCAAATACAGCCAGCGAACCCTGGTGCTTCCCATCACCCTGGGGGCACATTTCAGGATCGGACGACGAGCCTTCTTCAGCCTGGGTGCATCCTACCATTATGCCTTTTCGGATTTGCTCGACAATGTGGCCCATGAGGGCACCAGCGTCCAGGGTGCCAAGGGTAACGACAGTTATTTATACTCGCATCTGGGCTTGCATTTCGACCTGTTTTCGGATCCCACCACCCGGACGGTCGACCTGTTATTTGCCGATACCGAGTTTGATCCCATCATGTTCGGTGATGAAGATGGCGATTTTGTGCTGGACGTGACCGACCGTTGTCCTGCTACCCCGATCGGCGTGGCGGTGGATACCCTGGGTTGTCCCCTGGATGGAGATGGGGATGGAGTGCCCGATTACCTGGACCAGGAGCTTGACACCCCTGAGAGGGCCTGGGTGGATGAACAAGGCGTCACCGTTACAAGGGCTGATTTTGCTGCTTCCATGGACCTGAGAAACAATGCCATGGCCCGCGAAGATGTGGAAGAATACATGACCATCATCAGGGGCGAATACAGGCTGGAGTCTTCCGTGGAAATTCCGGAGAATTTTGTTTCACTGGATGTGGATGGAGATGGCTATCTGTCTTTTGATGAGCTGATCCTGGTCATTGACAGGTTCTTTGATTCGGAGGTGGATATGAATATTGAGGAGATCAGGGATCTGAACAATTTCTTCTTTGCACAATAGCTTCTTATTTGATCTTCTTGAGCCGGTCCAACTGGCGCTGTGCATCCTTTCGCTTGATGGTCTCCCGTTTATCGTATTCCTTCTTTCCCCTGGCCAGTCCTATTTCAAGTTTGGCATAACCCGAATCTGAAATAAAAACCCGCAGCGTCACAATCGTCAGGCCGCTTTCCCGGGTTTTTCGTTGCAACTTCTTCAGCTCATGACGCGTCATCAGAAGTTTCCTGTCCCGGCCCGGCACATGTTTGTTGTAACTGCTCCAGGCGTAATCGGCAATTTGCATCCCTCTGACATAGAGTTCATTCTTTACAAACAAACAATAGGATTCTACCAGGCTCACCTTTCCCATCCTGATCGATTTGATTTCGGTCCCCTGCAACTGAATGCCAGCCACGTACTTTTCAAGGATCTCGTAGTCGTGATAAGCTTTCTTGTTCTTTATGTGAATCCTGTTTCCCATGTAGTTTCCGCCCCCAAAGGTATAAAAATAGGTATATTTGATTTTCAATGGCAAGCCATGTTGGACCTTATCACGATCCTGGGACATACAGCTGCCGGCAAAACGGCTTTTGCAGCTCATCTGGCACACCGGATTGGGGGAGAGATTATCAGTGCAGATTCCCGACAGGTCTACCGGGGGATGGATATTGGTACCGGTAAGGATTATAAAGATTACCAGGTGAATGATCACCAGGTGCCTGTTCACCTCATCGACATACTGGATGCCGGAAGCGAATACAATGTGTATTTGTTTAAGCAGGACTTTCTCAGGGTGTTTACGGACATCACAGAAAGGGAACTTCTTCCCGTGATGTGCGGGGGGAGTGGTCTGTACATCGAGTCGGTGCTGCGGAACTACAAGATGCTGGATGTTCCTATTAATGAAGAACTTAGGGAAAATCTTGCCAAGAAAAGTTACGGGGAGCTGGAGGCTTTGCTTAAACTCTATGGCCCGGTCCATAACATCACCGATACGGTAAATCCCAAGAGACTGATCAGGGCCATTGAGATTGCCATGTACCAGTCCGCCAACAATGAACCCCTGGAAAAGGCGAAAGATCTGAAGACACTGGTGCTTGGGATCCGGTATGAGCGAAATCAACGCAGGGAGCGGATCACCCGGAGGCTGGAAGCACGATTGAAGGACGGAATGGTGGAGGAGGTTGAGGCTCTTCTCGCCAACGGGGTTAGTGCCGAGAAGCTTGATTATTATGGGCTGGAATACCGATATGTGAGCAGGTACCTGCTGAACGAGCTATCCTATGAGGATATGTTCAATATGCTCAATACGGCCATTCACCAGTTTGCCAAACGGCAGATGACCTATTTCCGCGGAATGGAAAGAAGGGGTATTCCCATTTGCTGGTTGAGGGGTGAGCTTGGAATGGAAGAGAAAATCGAGCAGGCTCTGGAACTTCTCGAGGAAAGCCAGGGTAGAGAATCCTAGTTCCTGAACTGCCAGGGCAGGTCCAGGATGAACCAGATCATGCCCAGGGCGATCAGGATATTCAGTATTGAAACCACATAATTGTAGCTGACCCTCCAGGATCCAATCCTGCGTCGTATCATGATGCCGATATTGGGTATAAAAAAGGCAAAAATACTGAACACGGTCAGGGCGTTTAGTATGCGCTCCTCCTCCACCTCTTCAGTGGGCTCAGCACTGGCAGAGAAGAAAAGAATCAGGTAGGCCATCAACAGGAAACAGGCCAGGTAGATCAAATAACTGGCCTTGATGAAGATGGTGGAAACAGGCCTCTTCCGGTGAATCCGGAAGGGTTTCAGAATAATGATGGCAATGATATAAATCAGCAGAAATGCAGCAATGAATATAAAATGCAGCAGGAAGTTCATGGTCAGTCAGTTCCCTGTATGGTCGCCTTTATCTTTTGCTCGATTTCTTCAGATAATTCCGGATTGTCTCTCAATAGATTTTTTACAGCGTCTCTTCCCTGTCCCAGCCTGGTCTCGCCGTAACTAAACCATGAGCCACTCTTTTTCAGGATTTCCAATTCCACGCCCAGGTCGATCAGTTCGCCGGTTTTGGAAATACCTTCCCCGTAGATGATATCAAACTCAGCCTTGCGGAAGGGGGGTGCCAGTTTGTTTTTTACCACCTTCACCCGGGTGCGGTTGCCCTGTATGTCTTCCCCTTCTTTGATCTGACCGATTCGCCTGATGTCGATCCGTACCGAGGAATAAAACTTCAATGCATTGCCACCGGTGGTGGTCTCGGGGTTTCCGAACATCACGCCGATCTTCTCCCGAAGTTGATTGATGAAAAAACAGGTGGTCTTGGTGCGGCTGATATTGGCAGTAAGTTTGCGAAGTGCCTGGGACATGAGCCTGGCCTGCAAACCCATTTTTGAGTCACCCATCTCTCCCTCTATCTCTGATTTCGGGGTCAGGGCCGCCACGGAATCAATGACCACGATGTCGATGGCTCCTGATCGGATCAGGTGGTCTGCAATCTCCAGGGCCTGTTCCCCATTGTCGGGCTGGGAAATATAGAGGTTCTCAATATCCACCCCCAGTTTCTTGGCATAAAAACGGTCGAAGGCGTGCTCGGCATCAATGAAAGCAGCGATGCCTCCCGCTTTCTGGGCTTCAGCAATGGCATGAATGGCCAGGGTGGTTTTGCCCGAGGATTCAGGTCCGTAAATCTCAATGACCCTTCCACGGGGATATCCACCCACTCCCAGGGCCAGATCCACCCCGATGGAACCGGACGGAATCACCTGCACATCTTCAATGGCATTATCCCCCAATTTCATGATGGTCCCTTTGCCATACCCTTTCTCAATCTTGTCCAGGGTCAACTGAAGTGCTTTCAGTTTCTCCTGATTATTGCCATTTCCGTTGCTCATATGGTTTTAATGATTTATGTGATCATTCAGAAAATATCTGCTGGCTATGCTCCTTGGTTTTCACCTTTTCAATGATTTTTTCAACAATTCCTTCCTCGTTGATGACAAATGTTTTCCTGAGGATTCCCATGTAGGCTTTGCCATACATCTTCTTCTCCCCCCATGCACCATAGGCTTCCAGGACCTTACGCTCCGGATCGGAAATCAGCCTGAATGGAAGTTGATATTTGGCAATGAAATTCTGGTGAGATTTTTCACTGTCCGCACTCACCCCCAGGATCTCATATCCTTCCCCCTGGAACCGGGAGTAGTTGTCTCTCAGATCACAGGCCTCGGCAGTACATCCGGGTGTGTTGTCTTTGGGATAGAAATACAACACTACTTTCTTTCCCCGGTATTCTTCCAGGGTGATGGTATTTCCGTCCTGATCCTTTGCAGTGAAGGCAGGGGCCAGGTCTCCTTCTTTCAATTCTGACATAGCTGTATAAAATTATAAAGGTACAAAGATTGGCTTAAATGGGGGAGAAATGTGGCAGAGTCTTTATTAACAATCGAAGCCAACCACATACCATCTATTATTGCTATTTTTGACGGCAAAAGATTCGATCCCCATGATGCTAAAACCAGTTCTGAGAGTGCTTATTTATTCGGCCCTGATGGTGTTTATTGGCGCTGGCCCAAAACTTCATGGTCAGGAGAACCTGGAGAATACCCAGCTTTTGATAGATGGATCAGTGACCAGTTTCGAAAAAGGGGAATTTCGCTCCGCACTTGAGGGTTTCAGAAAACTCATGGACCTTGACAAAGGTGAAGGACTTTACAGGTACTATGCCGGAAGGTGCCTGGTGGAGCTGAATGAACAGCTCGATGAGGCCATTGAGTTTCTTTATCACGCCAGTCAGAGGGATGTGCCCAAGGATGTCACATTTTATCTGGGTATGGCCTACCACAGGTTTTACAATTTTGGAGAAGCCCGAAAATATTATGAGCGCTTCGGCATATCGGCCAACCGGCAGGAGAAGAAGGATTACAACATCAAGCACCATCTTGCTACCACCAGGAGTGCTGAGGAAATTACCTCTGCTTACAATCCTTTTGAAGTGATGAATGTGACCTTTCTGGATCTGGATGATTCTCTTCAATACTCCCAGGTGAAGATGAAGGGAGGGCAGCTGGGGAGAAAACCAGACATCTTCGGCATGGGCGGGGAAGACTCCCTGGATCTGAGTCGCCTGATGTTTCTCCTTCCCAGGCCGGTGAGGGGAGATTATCAATATTTTGCGGGAAAACCTAAAAACGGAAAAGGGGGAACCCAGCTATTCAGGGTCAAAAAACTGGCAGGCAACTCCTGGAGCGTGCCTGAAGAATTATCAAGCCTGAATACAGATGGAAACGAGATCTTGCCATATTTCGATCCCATCGAGGAAGACCTTTATTTTGCCTCCGATGGATATTTTGGGATTGGAGGATACGACCTCTACCGGTCCCACTATGACAGTGAAAGGGATCGGTGGACCGAACCCATGAATCTTGGATTCCCTGTGAATTCAGCCGTGGATGATTACCTTCTTTTGCCTGGAACCGATTTGGGGATGGTCCTTTTCTTTTCAAACCGTCAGGCAACAGACAGTACTTTGGCTGTTTACAGGGTACACCTCTCGGAACCCAAGAAAAAGACTGCAGCCAACAATGATAGGATGCTCCGGGAGATTGCGCATCTGGGAGGTGTGGCCGAAGAGATCCTGGCCGATCTCCAACGGATCCAAAGCCCGGAAGAAGCATTGAGAGAGGGGGCAGGATCTGCCCATATTGCCCCTGCCATTGAGACGCCTGCCAGTGCCCCTCCAGTGGCCGTTCCCACAAAAGGAACTGCAGAAACAGAATCCCGATCGGCCTATCAGTTTTACCTGGCAGAAGCACTGACGCACCAGGCGCTCTCCGATTCACTGAAGGACCTGGCTGCCGAGGCCCGTCGGAGGATCAGGGAATCGGATGATCCCAACGACCGGTGGGTATGGCAAAAGCAAATCATGGTGTGGGAGAAAAGAGCCCGCGATGAAGAAGGCATGGCGGACTTTCTTTATGCGAAGATGGAAGGGGAAAAAGCTGCTCAGACCTCCTATCCGGCAGTGAATCCCCCCAAAACCCTTGAGGTCCATAAGGTCATCGGAGGCATGACGGTCTACCGTTACACCAGTCAGGCTGCAGATCCCGAAGCAGGATCGGGTGCCCTTTCCACACCGGCAGTCGATGCTCAGGAGACCAAAACCGCCTCCATGAATCGATTTGATATCCTGGACCATTCTCCCTACACAGACGAGCATCCCATCCCCATGGATGTGGCCCTGCCCAGGGGCACTTTTTACCGCATTCAGTTGGGGGCATTTGGCAGCACATTGGACCCTGGCGCTTTCGGGGGAATCACACCCGTTACCGGAGAGCATTTAAGCGACAAAAGGCTTAT
>CBDTYO010000027.1:0-17215 GCA_965364615.1 uncultured Bacteroidia bacterium | reverse complement strand
AACGACATTTACATTAAATTGTTGGATTGGTATTTTGAAGGGCTGTCGGACCGTGAAAGCCTGGACCTGGCCCTTTCGTCTCTGCGGACCATCACGGAGGAAGCCGGGAAGATCGGGTGCAGCCTGGCGCTTTACAACCATGGTGGCTGGTATGGCGAACCCCGGAACCTGGTCCGGATGGCCGCGGAAATGGGCAAGGAGCAGGTCAGGATCGTGTACAATTTCCACCACGCGCATGAGCAACTGGACCGATTTCCGGAGTCCCTCGACCTGATGCTTCCCTATCTCAGCACCATCAACCTCAATGGCATGCGGGCCGGGGGTCCCAAGATCATCACCCTGGGAAGCGGGGACCGGGAGCTGGAGATGATGAAATACATCCTGGAGTCAGGCTATTCGGGCTCCATCGGGATCCTGGGACATACCGAGGGGGAAGATATCAGGGAGGTTTTGGAAAGAAACCTCCAGGGGCTGGAAAAATTGAAGGACCGGCTCCGCAACTGAGCGTGTGTTACAGGTTCCAGTCGAGCCCGTAACGGTCCGAGATATCAAGCCTGGGCATGGGCCCGTCCAGGGGATGCTGGTCCCTGACATACCAGTCGAGCCACTCCATCTGCCTGTAGAGCACATCTATCCGGCCCACCTGTTTGCTGTTTCCATGTCCCTCGCCGGGATATTGCACCAGCCTGACCGCAGGATGGTCGTTCATCTTCATGCGACGGTACAGCTCAAAACTCTGGGAAGGATGTACCCGGGTATCGGCTGCGCCGCCATAGATCAGGGTGGCGGTCCTGCTCTGGTGGGCCCAGTAAATGGGACTGCGTTCCAGGGCCAGTTGCCATTGCTCTTCCAGCTTTTTGCCCGAGTGCACATACAACTCTTCATAGGGGATGTCGGTGGTTCCCCGTTTGCTGATGTTGTTGCTGATCCCCACAAACATGCATACTGCCCTGACATAGCGGGTGTAATAGGTGGCAAACCAGCCCGAGGCATATCCCCCGTAGGATCCTCCTGCCAGACCCACCCGGTCGGGATCTGCCCCCTTTTCTCGTACCGCCCATTCGATGCCATCGGCGATGTCGTCAAATTCCTTGCCGCCCGGATCCATGAAACCTTCCATGGCAAAATCAACCCCGTATCCCGTGCTGGCCCGGTAGTTCAGGTATAGCACCAGGTATCCCTTCCCGGCCATGACCTGTCCGGGTGTGCTGTATCGGCTCAGCCAGCCATGGGAGTGGTGCGATTCGGGTCCGCCGTGTACATAGACAATCAGCGGGTAGGATTTTCCTTCCTCCTGTTCCACGGGGTGGATCAGAATCCCTTCGATCTCCTGACCGTCCCTGGCCTGGTAGGAGATCACCTCCTGCTTGCCCAACTTCCTCTCCTGCAGCACCGGATTGAGCTGGCTGATCTTCTTGGGATCATTTTTCCCATCCCAGCGATAGAGGTTCACATAGTCGGTGGGGGTGGACCCGGTAAATACAAAGTCCTGGAAACCGGCATCGAACTTCGGGGGATTGAATATGATCCCGCAGGTTTCCCCGCTCAGGATGACTTTTCTTTTTCCTCCCTTCACAGGGACGGTATTCAGGGTGGGATAGACTCCTTCCGAAGCCTGGTATAACAGGGTTTCACTGTCCTTCCAGCTCACCCAGTCCACGTGTCCCCGGAAGGCCTCCGGAGTCAGGTTGGATACGGAGCCGGTGTTCAGGTCGGTCACAAAGGCCTGGCTTACCTGGTGGTCGTTGAGGTTCAGGGCAGCGGCATAGGCCAGGTGCCTGCCATCGGGACTGAACACGTAGTTACCCAGTTTGCCTTCGTTCTGGCTGACCTGTTTCATCTGTCCCGTTTCCAGATCGATCAGGTAGATGCGCCTGAACATGTACCGGTGATCGATCAGATTCCTGGGAGAAAGGGAAACGGCGATCTGGGTGCCCCGGGCATTGAAGGTGAAATCCCAGGCATGCATTCCTTCGGTCAACTGCCAGCTGGCGATCTGTTCCCATTGTTCATCGAACCAGGTCAGGTGCAGGTGACTGTTCTTCAGGTTCTCCTCGTAATAGATAAAGTCATAGCCCCTGTCCTTCAGGGCTTTTTCCCGGTCGCTTTCCGGAGGGCCGGAGAGGTAGGCTATGCCCTGTTTCCCGGGCTGCCACTGGAAGCTGGTAACCCCGGATGCTTCATGGGTCAGTTTTTTCATTTGATTGCCGGCCAGGTCCATCGTCCATACCTGGCGGGGTTCTCCCTTTTCTGCATACAGGAAACCAATGTGTTCCCCGTTGGGACTGTACCGGGGCGAACTGCCTTTGATATCCCCGCTGAACAGAGGCACAGGGGAGGCAAACGAAGGCGCATCCCTGAAATATTCGGTCCTGGAATTTCCCGGTTCCTCGTTGGGTCCCCTGGGTGTGGACACCGAATAGATCATTTCGTCCGTGACGGGATTTACCTCCAGTCCGCCCATGGATTCCAACTGCAGAAGTTCTGCCGGTGATAAGACCTCCTGGTTGTAAGCCTGGAAGCACAGGCTGAGAAATATCCCGGAGAAAAGAAGCGCAACACTATGTGATTTCAGTTTCATAATGGCTAGATTTGATCAGACTAAAGGTAAAAATTTTATGCAGAAACGAAGATCTCAGCGCTGTGTGCTCCTGCTGCTCATGCTGGGTACGCAGGGTATGCAGGCACAGGAAAAAGAGATCCCTGGCTTTGCCTGGCCCGAAGGGAAAAAAGCGGCGGTTTGCCTCACCTACGACGATGGATTGGATTGCCACCTCGATGTGGCAGCCCCTGCCCTGGAACGGCACGGTTTCAGGGGTACCTTCTATGTGACCGGGAATTCCAGCTCGCTCCATTCCCGCACGGAGGAATGGCGGGCCATGGCGGCCAGGGAGCACGAACTGGGAAACCATACCCTCTTCCATCCCTGTCACGGAAGCACCTACGACTGGGTGAAACCGGAATACGATCTGGACTCCTATACCCTGGAGCGACTGATGAGCGAGCTGTATACGGCCAACAGCCTGCTGAAGGCAGTGGATGGCCGGGAAGAGAGGAGTTTCGCCTACACCTGCACGAACCATACCATCGGAGGAGTGAGCTTTGTGGACCAGATCAGGACCCTCTTTCCCTCTGCCCGGGGAGGAGGCGAACTGCCGGCCACCCTGGACCAGGTCGATCCCCACTATGTGCCTTCCTGGGGGGTGGAAGATCCTTCCGGGGAAGAACTCATCCAATATGTGGATCGGGCGCTGGAACAGGGAACCCTGGCCGTGGTGATGTTTCACAGCGTGGGAGGGGGATACCTGAATGTCTCCGCTGAGGCCCATGAACAATTGCTGGACTACCTGGACCAGCACCGGGATATGTTCTGGGTGGAACCCTTTCAGCAGGTGATGCAGCATGTGAGTCAGCAGCTGAGCCAGGCTGTAGAGGAAGATTAGGGGCAGGCCCGCAAGGATTTAATTCTGCGGATAGAGGAAGGTCACATCGCCGGTGACCACTTCCTGTTTTCCTCCGGAATAAGTGATCCAGGCCTTGTAAATGTAAACACCCGGAGCGGCCAGGTCACCGGTGACCACGTAGCCGTCCCATCCCACATATACTTCGTTGCTTTCAAATATCTTGTGGCCGAGCCGGGTGAATATGGCCATCCGGAACTCCGTGGCCCCGCTAACCTTCGGATGGAACACGGTAATATCGGTGCTTCCCGGGGTCCATGCTCCTCCGGTGGGCCCTGTCCCGTTCCACACAAAAGCATTGGGAAAGATGGCTTCCCCTTCCCCGGGAAGGATGCTGACAAGGGACTCGCGCACCAGGGTATCCAGACAACCCTCCCCACTGGTGGCGATGAGGGTGACTGTATAGTCCCCGGAGGCATGGTACAGGTGGGAAGGACTTTCCTCCAGGGAGCTGGTTCCGTCCCCGAAATCCCAATGGTAGCCCACTGCATTGACAGACTGGTTGAGGAAGCCGAAAGCTTCCGTGGTGGTCCCCGGCCCTGCACTGGCCGGTTCAAAAGCGGCCTGGGGGGGCTCATGGACCAGGATGGTCTGCCCGCTTTCAGCACTGCCCGATAAACCTGTGGCCACCAGCCTCACCTCATACTCTCCGGGTTCCAGGAAGGTGTGTGTGGGATGGATCTCAGAGGAAACACCCCCGTCGTCAAAGTCCCAGGCATAGCTGTCGGCATACTGGCTGCTGTTCCTGAAGTTCACCCGAAGGGGGGGACATCCGGAGGTGTCGGGCGAAAAAGCGGCCAACGGCGGGGGCGGCAGGATCTGGATCTGCCTGCTCAGGCTGTTTGTGCATTGGGAGGAATAGGCCCTTAGGGTAATCTCGAAAATACCATAAGTACCATATACATGGTCGCCCGGGTCCCTGTCCGAACTGCTGGTCCCATCCCCAAAATCCCAGAGAAAGTTCCAGTCGCCCTGGGTCTGGTTGCTGAGCGTGACCGTCACATGGGGATATTGCAGGAGCGTGGGTACCACTGTAAAACCGGCTTCCGGGCCGGGGAAAATTTCCACACTGCCGCTCAGGGAGTCCATGCATCCAAATTCGGTGGTGACCTTCAGTTTGGTGGGAAATACCACCGTTTGATCCCCTCCTTCCAGGTCATAGGTATGTATGACCCAGTTGGTGGCCGTGGTTTTACCGCTTCCGTCCCCGAAATCCCAGGTGTATTCCGGATACCCCTCCCTGCCCCTGAGCACCACATCGGCCGGACTGCACACATCTCCCTCATCCACGGATAAGCTCATATTGGGCAGGGGGTGGACCTCGATCACCAGCGTATCGCTGACCTCGGTCTCCAGGTCGTCATACTCCTGGTGCTCGATGACCTTGTGAATGACGTATTCATTTCGCCCCGGCTGGTTGTTCAGGAACAGGATGAAGATGCCGGAAGGAAGGTTGACCAGTGTTTCCATCTTTCCCCTGAGCTCTACCTGGAGATCAAAACGGGAGGTATCCACCTCGCCGGTAATCAATATCTCAGCTGTGCTCTGATTGCTGCTCCTCTGGCACCAGGCATCATCTTCCGTGAGGAATTCGGCAAAAGGAGGCCCCTGTGCCACGGCCTTTCCTGCCATCGTCAGCACGAAGATGGTCACCAGAAAAAGCTGTGAGGGTCCTGTTTTCATTTCTAATAATCATTGAAGTCCCATTCCCCCCGGAAAGGCCTGCTCAGCATGCTGTTGGCATATTCATCGTCGATGAATCGCTCGTGGGCTGGTTTCCAGTGCAAGGTTCTTTCCAGCGAATAGCCAATGTTCACTATGTTGCACAGGGAGGAGGTCCTGTGTCCGGTCTCCACATCAGAAACAGGACGGCTTCTTTTCTTAATGGCATCGATCCAGTCCTGGTAATGGTTATCGCTCCGGTAGAGCGGTGTGTCGCTTCCCTTCAGTTCAATTTCTGTAAGACCTTCTATGTCAGATCTGTAGAAGCTTCTGCTCACTTCGATTTTTCCTTCAGAGCCCAGGAACTGGACCGCATTGAAACTGCCCCAGTCCGCATGGTTCATGACCACTCCGTTTTCGTATACCATTTTCATGCCTCTTTTGGCCCCGTGTTCGGGGGCAATAAATTCCACCGGTCCGCTTTTGTCCATGCCCAGGGCCCATTGGGCGATGTCGAACATGTGGGCTCCCCAGTCGGTGATCAGGCCGCCGCCAAATCCCTTGTAAGCCCTCCAGTTGGCCCAGCTGTTGTCGTCAATGGGGGGCGCCAGTTCGTGGTGGTAGTTCCGGAACAGGGAAGGCCCTACCCAGAGATCCCAGTTCAGATAATCCGGAACGGGTTCTGCCGGGAGTTCACAGGCCATCCAGGGATCGCCCACACTCACATTGATCTCTTTCACCTCCCCAAGGTATCCATTGGAAACCATCTCACAGGCATGTCTGAAATTCCTCCAGGATCGTTGCATATTGCCGGTCTGAAATACCCGGTCATATTTCCGGGCGGCATTGACCATGGCACGTCCTTCAGCCACGGTGGACGCCAATGGTTTTTCGCAGTAGATGTCCTTGCCTGCCCTGGCAGCATCCACAGCCATCATGGCATGCCAGTGGTCGGGAGATACAATGACCACGGCATCGATGTCTTTTCTTTCCAGCAATTCGCGGTAGTTTTCGTAGGTCTCTACCGCCTGGTTCCCCCCATTGAGTTTTTCGGAGTTAAGTTTTTCGGCAGCTTCCTTGAAACGTAGCAGCTTTTGGGTGTCTACATCACAGGCCGCCAGCACCAGGGTTTCCGGACACTTGTTGAGATCTCTTACCAGACCCATGGCCTGTTTCCCCACGCCAATGTAACCAAGATTGATCCTGTCGCTGGGAGCGGTCCGGGTGCTTTTTCCCATGACCTGTCCTGGTAATACGGTAAATGCACCGGTGGCAACGGCCGATGTGCCGATAAACGCTCTTCTTTTCATAATACTATGTTTTGGTTGTTTGTTGTAGCTGATTCCATAAATGTAGCAGATGATCCTCAAAAAGCAATGGAAGGGTGCGACTTAATAGAGCAATTTACCCTCCAGGCCTATCCATTCCTCAAGCAGGGGGTCCATTTCCGGTATCGTAATTTGTTCTGCATGCAGCTCCCTCCGGGAGGGATCCCTGGCAAACTCGTCGTAGAGTTGCCGGTCCATAAACCCCATCTTTTCTGCCACCTCCCTTCCGCTGCAAAAATACAGCTGTCGAATATGCGCCCAGTAAATGGCTGCCAGGCACATGGGACAGGGTTCGAAGTTGGTATAGAGAATGGCCCCGGCGAGGTGAGGTTTTCCTTCCCGGGCGCATGCCTGCCGGATGGCAATGATCTCGGCATGTGCCGTGGGATCATGGGTGCTCAGGACGCAGTTGTGTCCCTTCCCGATTATCGTTCCATTTCTGACTATGATGGCCCCGAAAGGTCCGCCCTCAAGGTTTCTTATGCCCGAATGCGCTTCTGCGACGGCCATCTTCAGGTAGCGCTGGTGTTCTTTCATGGGATCTGATTATGCTGCAATTTAAAACCTGCTGGCCGATTTTGTGCATTCAATGCAATTTTGGGTATTATAACGTTTAGAGCCATCTTCCATGCCCGTCCTGAAGAGCATCAATCCATTCACTCCCACAAAGATCATCAATTATCCCCAGGTATCGGATATGAACCTGCACCTGCAGCTGGCTCGTTCGCATACGGCTTTCGTAAAATACAGAGACACCAGCTTCAAGAAAAGGGCCAAGCGGATGATGCGGGTGGCTGAGATCCTGCGGGAACGCAGCAGGGAGTTTGCAGAAGCCATCACTGCTGAGATGGGAAAGCCGGTGGGGGAGGCCGAAGCTGAAGTGAGAAAGTGTGCCTGGGTCTGTGAGTACTATGCCGAACATGCCGAAGGTTTTTTAAAACCTCAGTACATTGAAACGGAAGCGGATGAGAGCCTGGTGACCTATGAAGCCCTTGGACCTGTGCTGGCTGTGATGCCCTGGAACTTTCCCTTCTGGCAGGTCTTCCGTTTCGCAGCCCCGGCACTGATGGCTGGCAATACGGTGCTTTTAAAACATGCCTCCAACGTACAGGGATGCGCAGGGATGATTGAATCCGTTTTCACAGAGGCAGGATGTAAAGAGGGAGTCTTTCAAAACCTGGCCATCGGCTCCGACCGGGTGGCTTCGGTGATCGCCAGTGAATACGTAAGCGCAGTCACACTCACGGGATCAGAACAGGCGGGAATGGCTGTGGCAGCAGAGGCTGGAAGGCACCTCAAAAAATGTGTGCTGGAACTGGGCGGTAACAATGCCTTTGTGGTCCTGAATGATGCCAACCAGGAGCTGGCCCTGAACCTGGCCATTCCGGCCAGGATGCAAAATGGGGGTCAGAGTTGCATCGCTGCCAAAAGATTCATCCTGGAGTCCTGGATCGCAGTGGACTTCATACCCAGGCTGGCAGATAAAGCCAAATCACTGGTGCTGGGCGATCCCATGGACGAAGCCACCCAGGTGGGACCCCTGGTTTCGGTCGGTCAGGCCAAAGAAGTGGAGACACAGGTGGCAGAATCCATCCGCATGGGTGCCAAACTGCTGCTGGGTGGCAAGCGCAACGGAGCATTCTTTGAACCCACCATCCTCACCGGGATCACCCAGGGCATGCCAGTTTTTGATGAGGAGGTTTTCGGGCCCGTATTTGCCGTCATGGAGGCGGGATCGCCCCAGCAGGCCCTGGAACTTTCCAACCAGAGCAAATTCGGACTGGGGGTGCAGTTGTTCACCCAGTCCGAAAGCTCCATCGAACTTTTCGTCAAGGGGGCTCAGGAGGGAGCCGTGTTTGTCAACGCCATGGTGAAATCCGATCCCAGGTTGCCCTTCGGAGGCATCAAGCGTTCAGGGTATGGACGCGAATTATCGGTGGAAGGAATTAAAGAATTTGTGAATATAAAAACTATCTGGATCGGGTGACCGGTCCCACTTGAATCCTAAAATCATTGACTCCATGAAGAAGATCCTATTGTTGGCTGCCATGTATTTCTCTCTGATGGGATTGGCGGCACAGAGCACCACTTGTACCAAACCTTCTGATTTTTTTGGTTTTGAACCAGGATCGGACCGGAATCTGTTCACCTACGAGCAGTTGATCGAATACCTGGTGAAACTGGACGGTGAGTCCGAACGCATCCATCTGGAAGAAATCGGCCATTCCCCCATGGGAAGGCCCATCTATATAGCCTTTATTTCCAGCGAGGAGAACATCGCCAACCTGGAAGCCATGAAAAAAGTGAACAGGGAACTGGCCCTGAATCCGGACCTTGATCCCCAAGACCTGGAAGAAATGGTCCAGAATGGGAAGGTATTTGTGCTGGGCACCCTGTCCATGCACTCCTCCGAGGTGGCTCCTTCCCAGGCCGCTCCGCTGATTGCCTATGACATGGCCACCACCGGGGACAGCAGGAAATTGGAATGGCTCGGGAACGTGGTGTATATGATGGTTCCCAACCACAATCCCGATGGCATGGACCTGATCGTGGAGGACTACCTCAAAAACAAGGGCACCAAGTATGAAGGGGCATCACTTCCCGGGGTGTACCATAAGTACGTGGGGCATGATAACAACCGGGACTTCGTGATCCTTTCCCAGGAGGATACCAAAGCCATTGCAGCGATCTATAACCAGACATGGTTTCCACAGGTGATGGTCGAGAAGCACCAGATGGGATCCACAGGCACCCGCTACTTTGTGCCGCCCAATCACGATCCCATTGCCGAAAATGTGCCGGCGGGGATCTTCCACTGGGGCGGGGTATTCGGACAACACATGGCCACCGACATGACCGCTCAGGGACTGGCCGGGGTGTCGCAGCATTACATTTTTGATGATTACTGGCCCGGTTCCACAGAAACCTGCATCTGGAAAAATGTGATCGGCTTCCTGACAGAAGCTGCCAGTTGCCAGACCGCCACCCCCATTTACATTGAACCCACCGAACTCAGCGTGGGGGGGAAGGGCCTGTCGGAATATAAGAAAAGCATCAACATGCTGCTCCCCTGGGAAGGGGGATGGTGGCGCCTGGGCGACATCGTGGAGTATGAGCTTTCTTCCACCATGTCCATTCTCAAGACGGCCTCCCTCTACCGGGAAGATATCCTGGAATTCAGGAACCGCATGTGCAGGGAGCAGGTGGAACTGGGTAAGACCCAGGCCCCCTATTATTACATCATGCCTCAATCCCAGCATGATCAGGGAGAACTGGTGAACCTGGTCAACCTGATGATGGAGCATGGGGTGGAGGTCTATGTCCTGGAGGACCAGGTGGTACTGGAGGGAAAGGTCTACCAGGCAGGGGATGTGGTAATCCCCCTGGCACAGCCCTTCCGGCCCTTCATCAAGGAAGTGATGGAAACCCAGGAGTTTCCTGAGCGGCATTACACCCCGGGGGGGGAGTTGATCCAACCCTACGACATTGCCAGCTGGTCGCTTCCCCTGCACAGGCATGTCACTTCCCATGAGATCGAAGTGCGAAGCAAGGAGCTGGAAAATAAGCTTGGTCTTCTCGAAGGAAGTTATGACCTGAAAGGAGAGGAAATGCCCCAATCCGCTGCAGTGGTGCTGACGGTCAATTCCAATGAATCGTTCCGGGCTGTATTCAAAGCCCTCAAGTTGGGATTGAAGGTCGAGCGTCTGAAATCGGGTATTGATCTGGGCGGCCAGACCTACGGAGCAGGCAGTTTCATTGTCTACCGGGGATCGAAGCAACAGGAGTGGGAGTCTGTTTTGGAGGATCTGCCCTTTGCACCCGGAGAGCTTCTTGATAAAAGGGCGCTCCCGGCCGATCCGGTGGAAATTCCCCGGATTGCGCTGGTAGAGACATTCTTTCATGACATGGATGCCGGATGGACCCGCTTCCTGTTCGACACCTACCACCTTCCCTATACCGTGTTGCATCCCGGTGACTTCAAGGACAGGGATCTTGCGGCTGAGTTTGATGTGGTGGTTTTCCCGGACAATGACAAGGAAGTACTGATGAGCGGCAAACGGAAATCAGGCGACTCCTATTACATGGGCTCTTACCATCCCGATTATGTGAAAGGGATTGAAAAGGAGGGCCTTGAAAAGCTGATGGGCTTCAGCGACCAGGGTGGGATCATCATCTCCTGGGGCAGGTCGGCCAAGCTGTTTGAAGGGATGATGACGATCAAAAAGAAGGAAGGAGAAGAGGAGTTCAGTCTCCCCTTCAGAGACATTTCCGCTGATCTTTCCAAAGCGGGACTCTACATCCCGGGCAGCCTGGTGCAGGTGAACCTGGCGCAGGGACATCCCCTGACCCTGGGAATGCCGGAAAGCATTGGAGTATTTTCCCGTGGCCGCCCCGTATTTACCACCTCGGTTCCCCTCTTCGATATGGACCGCAGGGTGATCGGAACCTACCCCGAGAAGGAGGTGCTGATGTCGGGATATGCCGCCGAAGAAGAAAAGATGGGCCACAAGGCTGCCATGATCTGGATGAAGAAAGGCAAGGGACAGTTTGTGTTCTTTGGTTTTGGGCCCCAGTTCAGGGCGTCTACCCAGGCTTCCTATAAGCTGCTGTTCAATTCGCTCCTTCTTCAGAAGATTGGCTGAGTTGCTGGACCTCTTCCCGGCGGGAGCTGATGTCCCACGAAGAATCATGCCCGTGGGGCGGATCCTCATTTTCGGTCTGCAACAGTTCCTCCAGTTCATTGGCATATTTCTTTGCCTCTGAAAGGTACTTTTTCTCATCTTCCCCGTGGTGCTTGTAAAGTTCATGCATGACCTTCTCATTGTGCTGACGGAAGGTGCCCGCCAGTCTGTGGGCCCTGTAGTTGTTGTATCCGAGGTGGGTGAGCACTTCTGTACCAAGCCTCAGGGAAGATTCAAAGGTATCGCGCTTCAGGCCATCCACTTTTCGATCGAGCAGCTCATAGGTATGATCCATGTCGGTGGACCGGACCAGGATCTTGAGGTGCGGGTATTTGCTTTGTGCCAGGTCCACAATTTTCAAAGACTGGTGCTTGTCATCCACGGCCACCACCAGCACCTTGGCTTCCGCGGCACCGGCCGAAGCCAGGAGATCGGCGCGGGTAGCATCTCCATAGTATACTTTCAATCCGAATTTCTTGAGTACCTCGATGTTATCCGGATTGTCGTCCAGGATGGTGGCCTTGATGCCATTGGCAATGAGGAAGCGGCCCATGACCACGCCAAAACGGCCAAAACCCGCAATGATCACCGGATGTCCGTTTCCCTCGATATCATCCTGCTCCCTCACATTCTTGGAACGGAAGGCCAGGGGAAGGATCAGTTTGTCATTCAGCAGCAGCAGCAGGGGAGTGATGGCCATGGAAAGTGCCACCACCAGCAGGATGATGGAGGAAACACCTCCATCGATAACCCCGTTCTGCAGGCTGAAGGTCACCAGCACAAAGGCAAACTCGCCACCCTGTGAGAGGGCAAAGGCAAACAGGGTGTTTTGTCCCCCGCGCAGACCAAAGAACCTTCCCAGGATGAACAGGACCAGGAATTTCACCGCCATCAATCCAAACAAGAGAACCGCAATCAAGCCTGGTGAGGAGACCAGCAGGCCAAAATTGATGCTGGCCCCCACGGAAATGAAAAACAGACCCAGGAGCAATCCTTTGAAGGGCTCGATATCGGCCTCCAGTTCATGGCGGTATTCGTTGTTGGCCAGCACAATTCCAGCCAGGAAAGCTCCCAGGGCAGGCGACAGGCCCACCAGGTCCATGAGCAGGGAAGTGGCAATGACCAGGAGCAGGGCCGTGGCCGTAAATATTTCCCGCAAACCGGTTCTGGCGATGATCCTGAACACATATTTCGCCAGGTAGAGTCCCACCACCACAATGCCCGTAATGACCACCAGCATCATGATCACCTGGACCCATCCCTGTATTTCGATTCCTGCGATGGTTCGCACCTCCTCATAGGAACTGGTTCCGCCGGACATGGCGCCGGCTCCCAGAAGTGGGATCAAAGCCAGGATGGGGACCACCGAGATGTCCTGGAACAACAGCACCGAAAAAGAGGCTTGTCCGGAAGCCTGTTTGATCAGTCCCTTCTCATCGAGGGTCTGCAATACAATGGCCGTCGAAGAGAGGCCCAGCATGAGCCCGATGGCTATTCCCGCACCCAGGGTTTGTCCCAGCAACAGGGCAATGCCACCAATCAGGGCCGCGGAAAGCAACAGTTGCAGACCGCCCAATCCAAAAATGGATTTTCGCATCTGCCATAGCAGGTTGGGCTTCAGTTCAAGTCCGATCAGAAAAAGCATCATCACCACCCCGAACTCAGCAAAATGCATCACATCCTCCCCTTCACTTCCGATCAGTCCCAGCACGAAGGGACCAATCACCATGCCTGCCAGCAGGTAGCCCAGTACAGAGCCAAAGCCCAGCCTTTTGGCCACCGGTACCGAGATGACAGCGGCCAGCAGGTAGATCATTGCATTGTGGAAAAAGTCCTGTTGGTGCATGGGTTAAAGGATCAAGTCGTTAAAATACTCTTTATTCAGGATCTCTTCCCGGGAAAAGATATCATCCCTGAGGGCACCAATCACTTTGGCATAATCAGAAGCTGCCTGGTCAATGCCGTCCTCATCCAACAGGTGGGTTCCATGGGTCACAAAGGGGGAGAGGTATTCCATCCGGCAAAGTTTGGTGCTCAGCTCGAAAGGCGCCAGCAATTGCCTGATGGAGAATTTCCCCTCCTCATCAGCCAGGTAGGCTTCCCTGCGTCCCCCGGTGGATATGGCCGATAAGATCTTTTTTCCTTCCAGTGCACGTCCGGTCCTTCCGTAGGCAAAGCCATGCTCCAGCACCAGGTCGATCCATTCCTTCAGCAGGGAAGGAGAACTGTACCAGTAGAAGGGGTGCTGCCATACGGTGATGTCGTGCTCCAGCAGCAGCTCCTGCTCCTTTTTCACATCAATGAAAAAGTCGGGATACAGATCATACATGTGGCGCACAGTCACGCCATCCATTCCCTCCACCGCCCGGACCAGTTTCCTGTTGATCCGGGATTTGTAGAGAAGCGGGTGAAATACGAGGATGGATATTCTGTTCATTTCCTGCACATCTTATTTCAGATAACTCTTTTATAACAAATGAAATTAGTAAATTGATCAATTGGTAACAATATTGAATATTATACCCATGAGAAGACACCCGACCAAACAATGGCTGATAATTATCCTGTGGGCCGCAGCGACCACGGTATTTTGCCAGGAAAATCCCTCCGTGGCCAAAGTTACACTTTTGCCGGTGGCAGATGAAGAACAAGAGGTCATCAGCCGGCACATCTACGGACATTTTTCGGAACACCTGGGCCACTGTATCTACGGGGGCTACTGGGTAGGCCGTGATTCACCCATTCCCAACACCAACGGCATCCGGAACGATGTGGTGGAGGCCTTGCGCAACATCCGCATTCCCAACCTGAGGTGGCCCGGTGGCTGCTTTGCCGACGAATATCACTGGATGGACGGGATCGGAAAGGAGCGGCCGAAGATGGTAAATACCCATTGGGGCGGGGTCACCGAAGACAATAGCTTCGGCACCCATGAGTTTTTGGAACTCTGCGAGCAACTGGGCACCGAGCCGGTGATCTGCGGCAATGTGGGCAGCGGCACCGTGAAGGAGATGTCCCAATGGGTGGAATACCTGAATTTTGATGGCATCAGTCCCATGGCAGATCTGCGGAGGGCCAATGGCCGGGATCAGGCCTGGGGGGTTAAGTACTGGGGCGTAGGCAATGAAAACTGGGGCTGTGGAGGAAATATGACGGCCGAATTTTATGCCGATCAGTACCGGCGCTATGCCACTTTTTGCAGGAACTACGGGGACAACCGGCTTTTTAAGATCGCAGGGGGTGCCAATTCTGAGGATTACCACTGGACCGAAACCCTTATGCAAAGGATTCCCCACCGGATGATGAATGGATTGTCGCTGCATTATTATACCACCGACTGGGGCAATAAGGGATCCGCCACAGATTTTGGAGAGGACCGCTATTTTGATGTGCTCAGGCGTTGCCTGCATATTGAAAAGGCCATTGACAAGCACATGGAGATCATGGACAGGTATGATCCCGGGAAAAGGGTGGCCCTTGTGTTCGACGAATGGGGAACCTGGTACGATGTGGAACCGGGCACCAATCCCGGGTTTTTATTCCAGCAGAACAGTATGCGGGATGCCCTGGTGGCCGGACTCACGCTGAACTATCTGAATGCGAGGTGTGAACGGGTGAAGATGGCCAACATCGCCCAGACCGTCAACGTGCTGCAGGCCCTGATATTCACCGAGGACGAAAAAATGCTGCTTACACCCACCTACCATGTCTACGACCTGTACCAGGTGCATCACGATGCCACGCTGGTCCCGCTCATTCTGGAATCGCCCGCATATATTTACGGGGATCAATCCCTTCCGGCCCTCAGCGCCAGCGCTTCGAGGGACGATGCAGGAAGGACCCATATTTCCCTGGTGAACATCGATCCGGACACCCCCATCGAGCTCACCATTGACCTTGGGGAGGTGGAGGGAAAGAAAGTAAGCGGAGAGCTGCTCAGCTCGCCGGAGATCAACAGCCACAATACCTTTGAGGAACCCGGGCGGGTAGTTCCGGTCGAATTCAAGGGGGCACAGATCCGGCAAGGAAAATTGGAGTTAAGGCTGCCTGCCAAATCGGTGGTGGTGCTGGAGATCGACTGATTGTTGGAAAACAAATGAACTGCCCCAGGACTACAATGGAGAATCATCCTTTTCAGCAGGACGGGTGAAGAAACGCTGGGTGGGGTAGGCGAATTCGATGTCCTTATTCAGGGCAAACTCCTTCAATACATCCTCCCAGATGGCGTGTTCGGTGCCCCTGCGTTTCCGTGGTTCGCAGATGTATCGCATGGTAAGCAATACGCCGCTCTCCTGGACGGAAGTATAAACAATCGGAGTAAGGTACTGGTAAAATATCATATATTTTTTCGACGCTTCGATGATCCTTCTTTCGGCATCCGACGAAAGAGATTCTGCATGGTGGCTGACGATCCTCTGCAGGATCTCCTTGGCCAGGCTCCAGTTGCTCTCAAAAGTGACCAGTACCTGCAACTCATTCCAGATATAATTGAATCCGGTGCTGTAGTTGGCTTGTGATTGCGTAAAAACGATTCCGTTGGGGATGTGGATGATCCTGCCAGTGCTCTGGTCCGCATCCACCCAGTTCCCGATCTCCAGCAGGGTGAACTGGAACAGGCGGATGTCGATCACATCCCCGGCCTGTTCGCCGATCTGTACCCTGTCGCCCAGCTTGAAGGGCTGACGGGTAAGGATGAAGATCCAGCCCGCGATGTTGGTCAGGGGATCTTTCAGGGCTATGGCCAGACCGGCAGTCAGCAGGCCCAGGAAGGCCCCGAATTTTCCGATGGCCTCGATCCAGACACTGCCAATCAGAATGATCGTGATGATGCCCACTGTGAAGGAGACGCTGCGTTTCCAGTTATACCTCGATTTGGGTTCTTCGGTAAACCTCCACACGATCTTCAGGATGGCGAAGCGGATGATGCCCAGCACCAAAAATATCAGAATCGAATAGAGAATCTTGGTCTGGTTCTCGGGACTGATGCCAATGGTCTCCTGGATGGAATGACTGATCCCCAGGCCGTCCTGAATGGCTTGGTCGATGGTTGTGCTGTCCTGAATGGTTTGGCTTATTTCATCCATGGTCTTCACGCTGGGTGAACCCAGGTAAAATAGTCATAATTATTCAGAATTGAAAGTTCCTCAGATCCTGGCCAGGGCCATGGTGGCTGCGTGCAGGGAGATGCTGATGAGCAGGAACAGGTTCCTGGCAGCTGCGGGGCTGAGTTTCAGGAAGCGGTATTTCAGGGAGCCTGCATGACAGGAAGAGAGGCAATCGCCGCACAGGGTGCAGGTAAGTCCCGGTTTGCGCGCAGCCACATCTGACGGATTCAGGGCATCGTATTTACATATGCGGGTACATGCCATGCAGTCGGTGCATGAATGCTTGTCGATGTACATGCGGAAAGGATTTACAAAACGGGTAAGGTTCACCACGGTTCCTACCGGACAATAGGCTGTGCAGTGCACCATTCGTCCTTCCCTGCGGCTGATGAGCAGAATCATTCCCAGGCCGATAAGCCCGAAGCCCAGGGCTACCCAGGTGGCAGTGATCACGCTCGCCCCCAACCAGCGCACGGTCAGGGCTCCTGCCACGACCAGCAGGAGGACGGTGGATTTCAGGGCCCATTTGTTGCGGATGGAACCTCTTTTTGTTTTGCTGCCTCCCGCAGCCACGGAGTCCATGGCCCCGAAATAACACAGGTGGCTGCACCAGGCCGGTCCGGAAAGCACCACGGTGGACAGGAACAAGAGGGTCATTACCGAAGTGTGTCCCCGGTAGAGGGGGCCCGCCACTATCATCATCGGAATGGGGAGATGGAGCTTCCCGGTCATCAGGAATTTTTCAAATCCCAGCAATCCCAGGGCCAGCTGGGAAAAGAATACCACAGAAAAGGCAAGCCAGGTATACTTTCGCCAGGCCGGAACCCTTGCAGGATCCTGCATCTTAAAGGCTACCAGGGCTCCATAGGCAGCCATCAAGATCATTTGGACCCATCCGCCCCCGGAAACGAATCTTTCCAGCAATAACATGGGCCGCTCCACCTTCAAATGAACCGGAACAAGGAGAAAGAGGACCA
>CBDTYO010000026.1:0-17693 GCA_965364615.1 uncultured Bacteroidia bacterium | reverse complement strand
TGGTGGAAGAAGGCTATATCGATAACATCCAGGAGGCCCGCAAGGTCTTTATCACCGAGTTCGGGGGTACGCTGTTCACCATTGCCAAGGATGTGAAGTTCCAGATCGAATTCAATCCTGCCCGTGTGAAGGGTTACAGGTTGGTAGGCTATGAAAACCGCCTGCTGAACGATGAGGATTTTAACGATGATAAGAAAGATGCCGGGGAGATGGGTGCGGGACACACCGTCACAGCCCTCTATGAATTGATCCCTGCCGGATCGGACGAGGCCCTGAAAAGCATCGATCCCCTGAAGTATCAGGCCTATGGCGAGGAAAAGCCAGTTACCCGAAAGGTGGAAGCCAATCCCAAAGCGGAACTGATGACCGTGAAGCTGCGCTACAAGCAACCCGATGGGAATACCAGCACGAAGGTGGAGATCCCGGTCAAAGGCAAGGTACTGGATCTGGAAGAAACCTCTGACAATTTCCGCTTCTCTGCCTCCATTGCCGAATTCGGATTGCTGCTGAGAAACTCTCAGTACAAAGAAGAGGCCTCCATGGAGCATGTGATCGCCATGGCCAAAGGGGCCAGGGGAGAGGACGAAGAAGGGTACCGCTCCGAGTTTTTAAAGCTGGTAAAGCTGGCCGACTCCCTGAAGGAGTGGAGTGCTGAGAAATAGCCCAAGCGAAGCCTGCGAAGGCGATATCAGGGAAAGGCAATGGCCAAAAAAAGGAGCCGGTCGCAATCAGCGGCCGGCTCTTTTACCTTTTACAGGAATGCTCTTTGAAAATGACTAGGCTTTATCCTTTTCCAGCTTATTGTAATACTTGCTTACCATGGCCGCACCCACAATGCCTGCCTCATTCATAAGCTTGGCGGGAACCACTTTGGCTTTGGTGGTCAGGTGGTGGAAGAATTTATCGTCTTTTTTACTGGCTCCCCCGCCAATGATGATCCTATCGGGCCAGACCAGTTCTTCCATGCGAAGCAGGTATTCGTTAAAGCGCTTGGCCCAGGTGTCCCAGTCCAGATCGTTTTTCTTGCGGGCGGCATCGGTGGCATATAGCTCAGCGTCGGCCCCATGCAGAATAATATGCCCCATCTCCAGGTTGGGGACCAGCTTTCCGTTTGAGAATATCACCGTACCCAGACCCGTCCCGACGGTGACCAGCAGGACGGTGCCCTGTTTGCCCTTTCCTGCCCCGAATTTCATTTCAGCCATACCGGCTGCATCTGCATCGTTCACCACATGTACTTTGCACCCTGTGGCCTTTGAAAAAAGTTTGTTCAGGTCCTTATCGATCCAGCTCTTGTCCACATTGGCCGCTGTACGGGCTACTCCCTGCTGGATGACTCCCGGGAAGCCGACTCCGATGGGACCCTTCCAGTTGAAATGCTGAACAATCTTGCCCAGTACCTTGGCGACCGCTTCCGGGGTGGAGGGTTGTGGGGTGGGGATCCGGTATCTGTCGGTGAGAAGCTCACCTTTCTTGGTATCAACAATGGCACCTTTTACGCCAGATCCTCCTATGTCGATTCCCAGAATCTTCTTCAATTTCATGTTGCTGTATTTTGGGTTTTGCAAACGGTTTATTAAGGGTCCTAAATTAACATATTTTTCAAGCCACGGGGAAATTAATGGGCCGAAAATGACCGCACACGGTTTTTTTTTCCGTATCTTAACTAAAGCAGATATATTCAAAACGAAACACCCGACATGGAAGAGCAACCGGTCTATCAATGGAGTTCAAAAAACATTCTCGTGGTGGAGGATGATGAGTCAAGCGCCTTCTTGCTGAACGAGTTCCTGAAAAATACCGGTGCCAAAATCACCTATGCCACCGATGGCCGGGATGCGGTTGATTTTGTGCGTGACAATCCCGAAACCGATTTGATACTCATGGACATCCTTCTGCCCGAAAAGGATGGACTCACCGCCACCAGGGAGATCAAATCCTTTGCCAGCAATGTGAAGGTGATTGCCCAGACTTCCTATGCATTCTCCGTAAATGCCAAGGAAGCCGAACAGGCCGGGTGTGATGCCTTTCTCACCAAGCCTTTGAACATGAGTTTATTGCTTGATAAGATCGACGGATACCTGAGTTGATTCCTAATTAAATTCTGACCTGTATAAAGCGTTTGCCTCCACAGCTTCCCGGCTGAAATGATCCCTGTGAAATTGGTTGTTGATATACAGGGGGGTCTGATCGAGGTAGTGAGGCGAGGCAGGCACTCCCGAGGTTCCCGTGGGTACAACAGTCAGGCTTTGATCCCAGTCTGCGGTGTGAAAAATATGGCGCTCGGAGGCTCCGTGATTGGCTACAAAGGAGGAACCTTTGGGATAACTGTAGGGACAAACCGTATGTGAGCTGCCTCCGATGGAATAGGGCCCCCTGTTCACCTTAAACAATCTCTCCACGACAGCCACACCGCCCAGGGGGTGCATCAGGGCCACCTTGTGCAGGTCTCCCCACTTCCAGGAAAGCACATCGGGTCCATACATGGCTGTGAGTGTATCCACGCTTTGCCTGAAAGCAGTCCGGATATTGTCATGGAATGTCTCTTTCACCTTTCGCGTACTCACATCGTCGCACCAAAGGGAAGCACCTGTGGTCCGGGTTTTCTCGATCAGGTTATGGGCAATGGGAGTGTAGGCCAGCTGGCCAAAAAGTTCATCGCCCAGTTCGTCGTAGAACATGGCCTTGTTCAGTTCGAGGAACATGATCTCAAATATCAGGGCCGCGGAAGAGGAAGCTTTCATATCATGATCCCAGTCAGCCAGCACCTGGAAAGCATCCTGGTAGTCTTCGGTGGTGCGGTTCTTCAGGGCATCGAGGTACACCGGAGTATATTTCCTGGCAAAAAAAGATGTCTGGTCACGCAGCATCCGCTTGAAGTCCTCGGTGCCAAAAACCTCCTTTTCGTTCAGCATTTCCCTGATCCTGCCAATGCGCCAGGGCAGGCTGAACCAGGAACCGATGTAATAGGGATAATCTTCCCCTACGGTCTTGTTGTTGGCACTGGAAACATAACCGCACTCCGGATTATAGGAATGGGGCAATTCCTCAAAGGGAACCTGCCCCAGCCAATCATACAAAGAGGTATCGCCCGGATACACGAGGATCCCTCCTTCCCGCCTGATGGGAATGCCCGCAGCAGTCTGCAGACCGATGTTCCCGAACCTGTCTGCATACACCACATTCTGACTGACGGAAGTGAAGGTGCGAAGCGCTTCCCGGAAGTCCGTCCAGTTTTCGGCCCGGTTCAGCAGGTAGACCGATCGTACCTCATTGCTGTATTCGTTGCCCTGCCAGCGGGCTGATATCACTTGATCTTTCACTCCTTTGAATGTACTCACCACGGGTCCCCTGTGGGTAAACCGGTTGATCCTGCGTACGGGTTCCTCCAGGCCTTTGACGGCAATTTCCTCCTCCACGATCCGCATATCGACCCAATTCCCATCCAGCAGGTACTGGTTGCTGTCGGCCGGATTGATGGTCTCCAGGTAAAAATCCAGGTCATCCACTGTGACATTGGTCATGCCCCAGGCCAGGTCTTCATTGTGTCCGGCAATGACAAAGGGGGCTCCCGGCAGGACCACTCCGGTCACGTTGAGCTGCCCTTCAATCACATGGTGCATCTGATACCAGATACCCGGTGAGTTCAGGCCCAGGTGCATGTCGTTGGACATGATGGGCATGCCTGTTTCGCTCTTCTGACCAGATACGGCCCAGTTGTTGGAGGCTTCGAATACCTGAAGGCCCAGCTCCTGGATGATTCCGATGGCATCATCCATGGAAGAAATGAGTTCGGGACTTCCGGCGCCCCTCATGAACGCGGGAAAGACCGGGATTTTATGGCGTTGCATGTCGGGCAGCAGCTCCTGGAAAAGGGTGTCGGATACTGCCTGCTGCAGCTTGTAGAGCGACATATCGGTGTCCCAGCCAGAGCTTAAGGTCCAGGCCATGTAGCCAATGAGATTGAGGGTATGAATGCTTTCCCAGGGATCTGGTTCATACCCCAGGAGGGTAAATTCAAAGCTGAGCTTCTTCCGGTTTTGATCTATGAACTGGTTGACCCCGTCGGTAAAGGCCTCCAGGCAGGCCAGGATGTCCGGATCGGTCTGAGCAAGCACCTTCCGGGATTTTCCCGGGAAATCAAGCGCACGGAACAGAAGGTCTGCTTCCACCAGTGTGGGATCCAGCACCTCGGACAATCGGCCCGTGGTGAGTCTTCGCATCAGATCCAGTTGCCAGAGCCGGTCCTGGGCCATCACATAGCCCACGGTGCGGTAAAGATCGGCTTCATTGGAGGCGTAGATGTGGGGAATGCCCAGGGAGTCGCGGTACACCTCCACCGGAGCTGATAGTGCTTCCAGATCGACAGCGGCATTGTAATCCGGAACAGCCCTTGTTTTCACGCTGTTCAAATAGATCATGCCTCCTGCAAGGGCCAGTACCAGCAACAAAAGAATGAGGGTCAGAACTCTTTTGAAAATCTTCATGGTTGGGGAATTCGGTTAAGGATGTTGCGAAAGTTTCACTTCCAGATGTACAGCCTGATGATCGCTGTATTCAAAACCAAGGTCCAGGGTGGAAAGCTCCAGCACCCGAAGATTGGGAGATAATAAAAAGCAGTCGATGATGGTGGTCAGCGTGGAGCCCGGATCATAGGGAGTCTTTACCCGCCTGTTGGTAGGCAAGCTTGGGTCATAGGCCCAGATCCAGCCGGGAGCCGGATAGTCCTTTTCCACGTAGGTCAGGTTCTCTGTATCGAACAGGTGATCGGGCAGACGGGGTTCTATCCCATAGGGAGTCTGGTTCCAGTCGCCTCCCACAATGACGTAGTTTCCTTTTTCATATTCCGGCAAAAGATATTCCCTGAGGTGGTCCATCTGGGCTGCCCTGAGAGAGCCATCGTCATAGGCAGAATTGTGGGTATTGATCACCACCAGTTCCTTTCCGCTGGCCAGGGCATGGCGGTTCACCAGGAAACAACGGTCCAGCATAAACAGACTCGTGGGCCAGGCATAATTGCCGGGGAAGGCGTGACGTTCCACAGCCAGGGGATAAGGCCTGGACAGCGTCACGAGGCCTGACTCCACTTTACCCATGGGCTCCTTCAGGGGGACAGGCACGAAGAATACATCGTAGTTCTTCCCGAAAAATCCGTAATGATCCTTGAATTGATCCTGAATCGATGCATATTCATCCAGGTGGTAAGATCTTTTGGAGTGCTTATCCACCTCCTGCAGCATTATGAAATCATGGTTCAGATAGGGCTGAAGGGTCCTCTTGATTCCTTCCATGTTGCGCTCTACCGTTTCCCTGTCCGGCCGCATTTGTTTCCCGCCATCATAGAAAAAATCCATGGACGCATCCAATCCGGCATAGCCAATGTTCCAGATAAGCAGTCTGAGGCTTGCACTATCATCCACGATATGGGCTTGTTTTTCCAGATTCTCAGCCAAAACCGCCTCTGGCCGGTAATTGTCCACCGAAGCATATGCAAGGAACAACAGGAAGGCTCCCGCCAGGATCAGCAGGAGGTATAGAAATGGACGAATGAATCTCATACAGACCGACTTGGTTTATTAAAAGTACACAAATATTCCTCTGGGGCCCGAATGTGGGTCTGGAAATTATTCCTAAATTGTCCACCGCTAAAACCAACTCTCATGAAAAAACAATTGTTTTCCATTGTCCTTGCTTTGTTCTGCAGCACCGCCATCATGGCCCAGGAAACGGACTCCACCTCCTCCAGGAAAGAGGAAAAAATCAAAACCGGATTCAACCTGGGAGGGGTTCCTGTAGTGGCCTATGATTCCGACATCGGATTTAAATACGGCGCCCTGTTGAATTTGTATTGGTATGGAGATGGTTCCCGCTACCCCCAGTACGATCATTCATTGTACCTGGAGTGGTCCCGGACCACCAAGGGAAACGGGATCAACCAGATCACCTATGAAACGGATAAACTGATCCCAGGGATCCGTGCCCTTTTTGAAGCCTCCTACCTGACCGAAAAAGCGCTGGACTTTTATGGATTCAATGGATACCAGGCAGTGTATGACCTGGACTATGAGCAGGAAGGAGTGGACCAATTCGGGAATGCCAACAGGCTTTTTTACAGGCATTCCAGGGAATTGCTCAGGATCAAGGCGGACTTTCAGGGAGAGATCGTCGGACAAAAGCTGCGCTGGCTGGGAGGTATAGCCTATTATGGGACTTCCATCGACTCGGTGGACATAGACGGTCTTAATGAGGGCAAGTCCGAAGATTTGCTGTCGAAAAATTCACTCTATGGCTATTATGTGGATAAGGAAATGATCAAGCCCGATCAGATCAATGGAGGAAGGCACACCATCCTGAAAGGAGGTCTTGTATACGATACCAGGGACAACGAACCCAATCCTTTTACCGGGATATGGTCGGAGATGCAGTTGCATGTGGCGCCGGCCTTTCTGAGCAACACCGAATATGGCTATGCCCGGATCATCTTGACCCACAGGCAGTACTTTACCCTCATTCCCGAATGGATGAACCTGGCCTACCGGCTTTCCTACCAGGGAAAGATCGGGGGAGAGATGCCTTTCTATATGATGCCCTTCCACTTCCAGACCGCACCCAAACTCACCCGGGATGGCGTGGGCGGATCAAAGACAGTCCGCGGGGTAAGGCGGAACCGGATCGTGGGGGACGGATTTGCCTTTGGGAACCTGGAACTCAGGGGAAAGATCCTCAGGACCTCGCTCTTTAAGCAGAATTTCTACATTGCCCTGTCAGCCTTTGTGGATGCAGGCATGGTCACCCAGAAATACGACTTCAATACCTCCCGCCTGTCGGAAGGCTTGCCTGCTGATTTCCCCGACCAGATCGTGGATCTGGAAGCCAAAGAGGTTCCCCATGTGGGTTTCGGGGGGGGGATTCACTTTGCCCTGAACCAGAATTTCATCGTGACGGCAGATTATGGACTTGCGGCCAAAAAGGAGGATGGTTCCACAGGCTTGTATATCAACCTGAATTACCTGTTCTGAGATCTTTTGCCGGATCGCACTCCCGGTAAAAGGTGTCCAGGAACAGGAGCATGAAATTGTGTCTTTCCCGGGCGATCCTTTTGCCTGTATGGGTATTCATCAGGTCTTTGAGCTTCAGCAATTTTTCGTAGAAGTGGTTGATGGTGGGGGCATCCGACCTGTGATAGGCTGAGGGATCGGCATATTCCTGCAGGGGCATGGAAGGGTCATGTATGGGCCTGTTCTTGAATCCCCCGTAATTGAAGGCCCTGGCAATGCCGACGGCCCCCATGGCATCCAGCCGGTCGGCATCCTGGACAATCTGAAATTCGATGCTTCGAATGGCCTCCTGCGGGAAGCCGCCTTTGAAACTGACATGTTGTATGATGGTCTGAACATGTTCTCTTCGTTCCGGGTCCAGGCCAAAGGAATCCAGGACTTCACGGGCCATGTGTACTCCTTTTTCGTGATCACCCCCGTTGAATTTCGGATCAGAGATATCGTGCAGCAGCGCTGCCAGCTCAATGGTCAGCCGGTCTCCTTGGCCCTCCTTGTCCAGGATGTGCAGAGCCATCTTCCAAACGCGGTCAATGTGCTGCCAGTCGTGTCCCCCTTCGGCTCCTGAAAGGGTTTTTTTCACAAAAGTGATGGTATGCTGGACGATGCTTTCCACAGGACCAAATATAGCCACAAAACAAACAAATGATGTCATGTTCACAATGGTTAATATGCCGATTAGCCTTAACTTGGAACTTTTTGGAATAGGGTAGAGAATGTAATTTTTTTCGCATGATACGTTTCCGATCTAATGCTTGGGCCATAGCAGGTATTTTCCTGCTGAGCTTCCTTGCCAACTGTTCCAGCTCCGGCCCGGAAGTCGTTGATTTCAAGGCTGTTCCATTTGATATTGCAGCGGTGAAACTCCTGGAAGGGAGTTTCCTGGATGCCACCAGATTGAACGAGAGCATCCTGTTGGGTTATGAACCGGACAGGTTCCTGGCCAAGTTCAGGACAGAAGCTGGCCTGGAGCCAAAAGCGGAGCATTACCATGGCTGGGAAGACGCCAGCCTCGCCGGCCACAGCCTGGGCCACTACCTGACAGCCCTCGGTCTGATGTACCAGACCACCGGAGATCAGGAATACAAAGACAGAGCCCTGTACATAACGGATGAGCTTTATCTTTGCCAGGAGTCTGATGGTGAGGGTTATATCGGAGCATTTCCCGACGGGAAACGGATCCTGGAAGAAGAGGTGGCCAAAGGCCATATCAAAGCCCAGGCCTTCTACCTGAACGGGATCTGGGCTCCCTATTATACCATGCACAAGGTGATGAGCGGACTGAACCAGGTCTATAGGACCTTTGGGTACGGGAAGGCCCTGGAGATCAATTTGGATTTTGCGGACTGGCTTGAAACCGTTGTAGGTGACCTGACCGGGGATCAGGTGCAGGAGATGCTGAATTGTGAACACGGAGGGATCAATGAATCGCTGGCAGATCTGTATGCCTATACCGGGAATGAGAAATACCTTGTCCTATCAAGGACTTTCCAGCACAGGGCCATCATCGGGCCCATTGCGGAGGGGCAGGATATCCTGGCAGGGAAGCATGCCAATACACAGATCCCCAAATTCATCGGTCTGGCCCGCCGCTATGAACTAACTGGCGATGAGGCAGACAGGACCGGGGCCATCAATTTTTGGAATATGATGGTCCGTCACCACAGTTATGTGACCGGGGGCAACGGGAATCACGAGTATCTCAGCGATCCGGATCAGTTAAATTTTCATTTGAGTGACAATACCACGGAAACCTGCAATGTGTATAACATGCTTAGGCTATCTGAACATGTATTCCAATGGAGCGCCGATGCGACAGTCATGGATTTCTACGAACGGGCGCTTTTCAATCACATCCGCTCTTCCCAGCACCCCCGTTCGGGGCATGTGGTATATAATCTTTCCCTGGACATGGGAGGCTTCAAGGTGTACCAGGATCCTCAGGGCTTTACCTGTTGCGTGGGCACGGGGATGGAAAATCATTCCAAGTACAGCAGGAATATCTATTATCACCAAGAGGATGAACTGTTTGTGGTGCAGTTCATTGCTTCGGAACTTTCCTGGAAGGACAAGGGGGTAAAGGTCGTTCAGCAAACGGATTATCCTGAAGAAGAGACCATCCGATTGTCCTTTGAAACCGAAAAACCTGTTAGCCTGGCTTTGAATATCCGGTATCCTGGCTGGGCAACTCAGGGCATCCGGATCCGGGTGAACGGCAGGGAGCAGGACATTGATCAGGAGCCCGGAAGTTTTGTGAGGATATATAAGAAATGGGAGACCGGTGACAGGGTGGAAGTGACCATTCCTTTCTTCCTTCGCCTGGAAACCATGCCTGACAACAAGGACCGCGTGGCCATATTCAACGGCCCGGTGGTCCTGGCTGGGGATTTGGGGCCTGTACCTGATCCCAAAGCCACGGACCCGCTCTACGTGCCGGTCCTGATGACCAAGGATCGTGAACCGGCCAACTGGCTGATTCCCGTTGACGGGGAATTCAACGAATTTGTCACCTCAGAAGTGGCCCATCCCAGGATGGCTGAATTGGTGCCCTTTTACAGGATTCACGACAGGCACTATACCATCTATTGGGATACTTACAACGAAATGCAGTGGCGAGCGAGGCAGGAGGCCATTGCCCTGGAAAAAAAACGCAGACAATTGCTGGAGCAAAGGACCATAGATTTGTTCAGGATGGGAGAGACGGAGCCCGAAAGGGAACACAACTTCCAGGAAAAGGACAGCTGGGTGGAGGAGTACCGGCAGCGGAAAGCCCGGACCGCTGACCGGGGGGGGTGGTTTTCCTTTGAGATGGATGTGGGGAGGGAGGACCCGGTGAGCCTTTCCGTGGAATACTGGGGCGGTTACACCGGTTCGAAGACATTTGACATCCTGGTGGAGGACCAGGCCATTGCCAGGGAAAACATCTCCAACAAAGCCCCCGGGAAGTTTATTGACATCGCTTATGCCATCCCGCAGGATCTGATCGACGGGAAAGAAAGGATCGGGGTGAAATTTGTACCCCTGGAAGGGCACCGGGCCGGACCTGTATTTGCTGTCAGGACCCTGAGAGTTCCCCCGGATTGATTCATAAGCCAGTACCTCTGACAGTTTGGCGAAGCCAAACTTAACTATACTATCCCTGCAAAACCCATGAATGCCAGGGCCATGAGTCCGGCCACAATGAAGGCAATGGGCACACCCTTCATCCTGGCAGGAACATTGAGCAGGTCCAGCTGTTCCCGGATTCCTGAGAAGGTGATCAGGGCCAGACCGAATCCAATGGCGTTCCCGATGGCAAACACCACGCTTTCCAGCAGGTTGAAATCTTTCTGGACGGCCAGTACGGCTACCCCAAGCACGGCGCAGTTGGTGGTAATCAAAGGCAAGAATATGCCCAGGGCCTGGTAGAGGGGCGGACTGATTTTCTTCAGGATGATCTCCACCAGCTGGACCAGGGAGGCGATGACCAGGATGAAGGTGATCGTACGCATATACACCAGGTCCAGGGGGGCCAGCACGGAATGGTAGATCAGGTAGGTGACCAGGGTGGCAATGACCATGACGAAAGTGACAGCACCGGTCATCCCAATGGCGGTTTCCACCTTGCTGGAGACCCCTATAAAGGGACAGATGCCCAGGAACTGGTTGAGTACGATGTTGCTGACAAATACAGCAGCTATGATGATAATTACATATTCCATGGTCAGGCGGTTTTCTCTTTGATCATGTTGGCCAATACTATCAGATAACCCAGGGCAATGAAGGCGCCCGGAGGAAGGATGAACAGGAGCAGGGCATCTCCGCTGATGAGCTTCATTCCGAAGAAAGCCCCGCTGCCCAGCAATTCCCTCACGGCCCCCAAAACAGTCAGCGCCATGGTGAAGCCCAGGCCCATACCCATGCCGTCCACCAGGGAGGACCAGATGGTGTTCTTGGAAGCATAGGCTTCGGCACGTCCCAGCACCAGGCAGTTCACCACAATCAGCGGGATAAAAAGGCCCAGGGCATCAAAGAGGGCAGGAACATAGCCTTTCATGACCAGTTCCACCACGGTCACAAAGGTGGCGATGATCACGATGAAGGAGGGGATCCGAACCTTGTCGGGGATCAGGCTCTTAATGAGAGATACCACCAGGTTGGACATGACCAGCACAAAGGTGGTGGCCAGGCCCATGGCCAGGCCGTTAATGGCCGATGTGGTCACACCCAAAGTGGGACAAAGGCCCAGGAAGAGCGCAAATACTGCGTTTTCCCTGATAAATCCCTTGCTGAAGTTTTTCCACTGATTCATAAGCAAGTTTCTATGGTCCTAAAAGTTCATTTTTCACTGCTATTCTATGCTCCTCTGCAATCCTTTATTGTACCTGGCTCCAGGCCCGGTAGGCCCTTTTCACTGCATCGCAATAGGCCCTTGAGGTGATGGTGGAGGCAGTGATGGCATCCACATCTCCCCGGTCCTTTTTCACCGCCAGGTTAAAAGTGTTGGGATCTTTGCCCATGAACTGCACGCTGAAGTCCGATTTTCCCTTCTCCATCTTATCTCCCAGTCCGGGGGTCTCGGCATGTTTGATCACCGCGATATCGATGATGGATCCTTCCGGATCGAAGCCAACCATCAGCTTGATCTCACCGCTGAATCCTTCATTGGTAAAGGTCTCCACGGCGGTTCCCAGCACCTCGTCTCCCTGGCGGGCCGTATAAAGAAAGATCGAGTCCCCGTCCATAAAAAGCCGTTCCACTTCCGTGGAAGGTTCGTTGTCAAAACCGGGAACCACCACCTGGATGGCTTCATTCTTTTTCGCCAGCTCTGCCAGGCGGATGGGTTCCTTGGTCAGTGCATAGACCGATCCCAGCAAACCGGCAGCCACCAGGGTCACCACAAAAAGGGTGGCCAGCATGCTCATAAAAGTGGATTCTTTCTTAGCCACGACGCACCTCCTTTCCAAAACGTCCGGGTTTGACAAATTTGTTGATCAATGGGGTAAAACCGTTGAAGATCAGGATGGCAAACTGCACTCCTTCGGGATAGGCTCCGAACACCCGGATCAGGACTGTGACCACACCAATGCCCACCCCGTAGATGATCATCCCTTTTCCGGTCATGGGAGAGGTCACATAATCGGTGGCCATGTATATGCCTCCCAGCATCAGTCCGCCGGTGAGCAGGTGAAAGAGGGGATCGGCAAAGCGATCGGGATTGGCCAGCCAGAGTACCCCGGTGAAAACAAATACGGTCAGCAGGATGGAGACGGGGATATGCCAGGTGATGATTTTCCGGTACATCATGTAAACCATGCCCGCCAGCAGAGCCAGTGCGGATACCTCCCCGGCAGAGCCCATCATTTTTCCGGTGAGCAGGTGCAGGAAGGAAGGCACTTCAGGCATGATCTCGCCCACTGTTTTAAATGCGAGTCCCTCCTTCAGGATCCCCAGGGGAGTGGCCCCGGTCACCGCATCGGTATACTGCATCCATTGTCCGGGTTCGGGCCAGGCAGTCATGGCCACCGGGAAGGAGATAAAGAGAAAGACCCTGCCTACCAGGGCCGGATTGAAAATGTTGTTGCCCAGTCCCCCGAAGGTCATTTTCCCGATTCCCACTGCGGCCAGTGCACCGATCATGACCATCCAGAAGGGGAGGTTGGCAGGCAGGCAAAAGGCCAGCAGCAGTCCTGTGAGCAAAGCCGATCCATCCAGGTGCGTGGGTTTTGTCTGGATGACATAGCGCTGGATCAGGTATTCGAACAGGATGCAGGAGGCCACCGATACCGAGGTCACTACGATCATCCCGATCCCAAAAAACCAGACCGATACTGCCAGGGCAGGAAGGAGGGAGATGACCACCCCATACATGAGCTTGGGCACCGATTCGCTGGTGTAGGCATGGGGTGAAGGTGATACAACGAGTTTATTCATCTGTTGAGTGATATTTCTTTATACGGCTTTGCGTGCTCTTTTGATTTTTCCCACTTCTGCTTTTCCCAGGCGAATGTAGTCAAGCAAGGGACGGGAGGAAGGACAGGTATAGCTGCAACTTCCACATTCAATACAATCCAGGACCCTTTCCGATTCCATCCGCTCAAAGAGACTCTTTTCTGACAGGTTCATCATCAGGTAGGGCTCCAGTCCCATGGGACATACTCTCACACATTTTGTGCAACGGATGCAGACCTGCATCTCTTTTCTCCGGGCTTCATCCTCTCTGATCAACAGGATGCCTGAGCTTCCCTTTACCACCGGAACGTCCAGGGTGGATAATGCCTTTCCCATCATGGGACCTCCGTTGACCACCTTGGCGGTATCTCCGGGCATTCCGCCGGCTTTATCCACCAGATAGGAAACAGGGGTACCGATTCGTACCCGGAAATTGGAGGGTTTTTCCAGGGATAAGCCTGTCACGGTGACCACCCGGTCGATCAGCGGGCGGTTTTTATTGACGGCTTCATAAGCCGCGTAGGCGGTACCCACATTAAACACCACCACCCCCACATCGATGGGAAGTCCGCCTGAAGGCACTTCCCTTTTCAGTAAGGCCTGTACCAGTTGTTTTTCACCCCCCTGGGGATACTTTACTTTCAGACCCTGCACCTTCACCGGACCGCCCTGAGCCAGCTCCTTCATTTTTTCGATGGCATCGGGTTTATTATTTTCTATACCCACGATCGCTTTTTCAACGCCCAGTCCTTTCATCAGGACCTGGATGCCCGCAAATACCTCTTCGGTCTTTTCCATCATCAGTGCATGGTCTGCGGTCAGGAAGGGTTCACATTCCACCCCGTTGATGATCAGGTATTCTGCGGTCTTGCCTTTGGGGATCATCAGCTTTACGTGGGTCGGGAAGGTGGCTCCTCCCAATCCCACGATCCCTGCTTCCAGGATCTTTTTGCGAATGTCTTCTGACTTCAGTACTGTATTTCTGACCAGGTCATCGGTACGGTCGATGTCTTCCTCCCACCTTTCTCCTTCCACCTGTATCTGAACCGCCATTTTCCGGTAACCGGAGCTGTCCATGAAACGGTCCACCTTCAGCACCTTTCCTGATACCGAAGAATGTATGTTGGTGGAAACAAAACCTTCAGCCTGTGCGATGAGCTGACCGATCCTGACCTCGTCACCCCGGTCTACCAATACTTTGGCTGGGGCCCCCAGGTGCTGTGATACCGGGATTACCACCACTTCAGGCGGGGGCAGTTCTTCTATGGCTTTGCCTGAAGATAACTTATGTTCGGGGGGATGTACCCCCCCCCTGGAAAACGTTTTTAGACTCATCGAATCTTCACTTTAGTATCGGTCACTCGCTGGCCTTGGCTTCAGCGGGTTCTGTTTGTTCCTTCCTGGGAGGAAAATGTATCTCCAGGATGGCATTGGTCGGACATTCAGGCACACATTTGCGGCACAACTTGCATTTATCGGAATCGATAAATGCCAGGTTGTTATCCATGGTGATGGCCTCAAAGGGACAAACTTTGAAACACTTGGAACATCCTATGCAGGCTACGCTGCAATTCTTTTTGGCCACAGCCCCCTTTTCTTCATTGATGCAGCTCACATATATCTTGCGGTCCTTCTTGTTTTTCTTCCTGAGTTCAATGATGTTTCTGGGACAGGCATCCACGCAGGCTCCGCAGGCTGTGCACTTGTCGTCGATCACCACCGGCAGTTCGGTATCCGGATCCATGTGAATGGCATCGAAATTACAAACGACCACGCAGTCGCCTTCGCCCAGGCAACCGTGGGGACATCCTGCCTCACCGGTATACAGGCTGTGGGCAATGGCGCAGGTAGGGGCCCCGTCATAGGTATTGAACCTGGGTCTGAATTCCGGAGTGCCATTGCACCTGATCACAGCCACCCTGGGTGCCTGCTCTATGGCTTCGCGGCCCAACATGGCTGCTGCTTTGGCCATGGTCTCATTGCCGCCCACCGGACAGAAAAGGCCATCCCAGGATTCTGTTTTAACCAGCGTTTCCGCGAAATTGCGGCAGCCCGGAAAACCGCATCCGCCGCAGTTGGCAGCGGGCAGGACCTCTTCCACTTCATCGATGCGGGGATCTTCATGCACTTTGAATTTCTGCGCCACAAAATACAGGATGATGGCGGCAGCCGATCCGATGGCCACCAGGGTGATGATGGTATAGATGATGATCTGGCTCATTACACAGAATAGGATTTTTTCATGCTGAATGCAAATGTGGACCCGATGCGCTTTCGGAGCAGGTACAACACCAGGTAGTATGGGATGACGGATAGCAATGCATAGGTACCAGCCCGCAGTTCCCCGGTTCCTGCCGCAGTAAAGATGATCAATACGGCCATCAGCAGCAGGAAGGGATAGACATAACCCAGCGCCACGGCCCTGAATCCCATGTGCCTGGATACCTGCACCTGCACCACTTCCCCTGGTTTGAATTCGGTCCCCCCGAGGGGAACATCCAGGTACTTTTCTTCCTGATCGGCAGCACTGCACGCGCCTTTGGCATGACAGGAAGCACAGGCTGATTCGCTTTGGATCTTCACATGGGCCAGTTCCCCTTCAATCCGGTCAATGATTCCCTCGTGCTCAATCATGAGCACAAAATTATGGATGTTGGATAATTCTCACCTGCTGAAGGTCATATTAATCTTCTTTCCCGTCTATTTATTCTGGATATAAATAATTGAATCAGAAAAGCCAACCCAGGGTGAAATACACGTTCTGGTGGACCGTGTTTCTGGGATCGTAGGGGAACAGGTCAGAAAGTCCGCGCTGGTAATAAATTCCCATCTGCAACATGTCCATGGCTTCCATGCCAATTCCCCAGCAGATGCCGAATTCGTGCCGTTGGAAGTCATATTCATAATCCAGGCTATTGTCCCCATACTTTGTGGCAAAATGGTGGCTGTAATATCCCCCTGCCTGGAACCAGACCCTTACGAAATCATCATCAGGGCTCGATAGGGCCAGGCTCAGAGGCAGAGTCAGTGCATGCGTCCTGATGTTCTCTGAGGTATACTGGCTCCCTTTGGTCTCATAGAGGACCTCCGGCAACACATACCAGAGCCTGCCCAACCTGAAAGAGGTGAAGAATCCTGCCTGGGTGGCAAAAATGGATTTGCCCATGTATGGATCGTCTAGATAGTTGAATTTGCTGGTGCCCACGCTCCACCGCAGTCCCGCGGTAAAAACCTTGGGCTTCAGTGTTTCACCTTCAGCCAGTCCGGTCATGGGAGACAGCTCTTGCCTGGTAGACAGAATTTGTGTGACATCACTCATGTAGTTTGTGATCAATGCCATGCCTTCATAATCCAGGGCTGCGGCCGTGTCTTCGGGTTGATGGTACGGCGATTCGCTTCCCGTACTGGGGGCTATGGCTGGAATGTTGTATTTCCCGAAGGGAGCCGTGTCGGTGCGTTGCTCTATCTTTGTGGTGGCCTTGGATATCTGCAGTTGGTGTTTCTCGGCCAGGGCCTGGGTGAGGTATTCAGCATCGTGGAGTAAATTGATCCCTTTCAGGTCCAGACCTTCATGGGCTTCATACATGCCCACCATATCGAGGCTGAACATCAGTTTTACTTGATGAGGGGGTAACACTGCATCTTCCAGGATTTGACCCGATCCCAGCAGACCGCTCTCTTCCCCGTCGAATGCTGCCAGTACCACACTGCGTCCCAGGGATTCAGGTCTGGCGGCCAGGTTCCTGCCCACCTCAATCAGAGTGGCTGTTCCGGATGCATTGTCATCGGCTCCATTCCATATGGTGGTGTCCCCCTGAGATGCTTTCCAGCCCAGGTGGTCGTAATGGGCTCCCAGCACGATGTATTCCTCTTTCAGCTCAGGATGGGTTCCGGGTATGATCCCCACCACATTGATTCCGGGAATATTAAGGATTCCTTTGCGTGCAATGAAGGGATGATAATAAGTACCCTGATAAGGCTCCACTCCGGCTTCTTTGAACTGCTGAGCAATATATTCTGCGGCTATTTTTCCCTGTGGCGTGCCAAAACCCCTGCCCAACAGTTGATCGGAAGCCAGGTAGTGCACGTGCTTTTCCAGGGATTGGGGGGAGGTATGAAACTGGTTGAAGGCCGGTATGGAAATAAGCAGGAGCAGGATCGGGAGAATGGATCTCTTGTGCATGGGTTTGGGTTTTGAAAGAAAATCAAATGTAGCGATTCCTAGCTGATCTTTCCCCAGTCGATGCGCTGCGGATTGCCTTTTTTCACATGTTTGGCGAAGAGCCAGTTTTTTTCCAGTTGCAGATCCGGATCCTCAGCTACTATGATTTCGGCAGTGTCCCTTGCCAGTTGAAGGATCTGGCCATCCCTGCCCAGGTGGGCGATCTTCAGGTTGAAGGGTACCCCGCTTTGCTGGGTGCCTTCTATATCGCCGGGTCCGCGCAGTTTCAAATCCACTTCGGCAATCTCAAACCCATCGTTGGTGCTGACCATGGTTTCGATGCGCTTGCGGCCATCATCCGACAATTTATAACCGGTCATCAGAATGCAATAAGACTGGTCGGCACCCCTGCCCACCCGCCCCCTGAGCTGGTGCAGCTGGGAGAGTCCGAAACGTTCCGCACTCTCGATGATCATGATGGAGGCATTGGGCACATCCACTCCCACTTCGATGACCGTGGTGGCCACCATGATGTGGGTGCGGCC